>JBKPMA010000633.1:0-4766 GCA_046731935.1 Acidobacteriota bacterium | reverse complement strand
TCGCTCTACGGTCCAACGTGAACCTCCCGACGCAAGGGGTATCGGAGTAACCCTTCGCGCTCAATAGCCATCAGGTGCCTTGACGTGAAACGGCAGGGGCGTCAAAATGCTGACGCCCGCTAAATGGCTGAAAATCAAAAGCATCTTCTGCTCGTCGAGGATGAGGCCCCCCTCCGCGAAGCCGTGGCGGAACGCCTGGCCGACCACGGTTTCGTCGTCGTGCAGGCTGCCACCGGCGAGCAGGCGCTCGACGAACTCGCCGAATTCGCCTTCGACGTCGTGGTCACCGACCTGCGTCTGCCTGGCATCGACGGGACGCGGGTGATCGAGGCGGCGGTCGGCCGCTACCCCGACATCATCGCGATCGTCGTGACCGGGTACGGCACACTGCGCGATGCGGTGGACGTCATCCGACGCGGCGCCACCGACTTCGTCACCAAGCCGTTCCAGTTCGAAGAGCTGCTTCACGCTTTGAAATCCGCGCTCGAACAACGACGGTTGAAATCCGAAAACGCCTACCTGCGCGCCCAGCTTCAGGAACGTTATCGGTTCGAAGGCATCGTGGGACGCGGCCGCGCCATGCGCGACCTGTTCCAGCTGCTCGAGACGGTGGCGAACACGGCGAGCACGATTCTCGTGACCGGCGAGACGGGAACCGGAAAGGAAGTCGTCGCCCGCGCCATCCACCACAACAGTCCGAGGCGGATGCATCGGTTCGTGGCGCTCAATTGCAGCGCGATTCCCGAGACGCTGCTCGAAGCCGAGCTCTTCGGTCACGTCCGGGGCGCCTTCACGGGTGCCATCGGCACACGTCAGGGACGGTTGGAACAGGCCCACAAGGGCACGTTGTTCCTGGATGAGGTCGGGACGATGAGCATGCCGCTGCAGATGAAGCTGCTGCGCGTGCTGCAGGAGCGCGAGTTCGAACGTGTTGGAGATTCGACGACGATCAAAGTGGACGTGCGCGTGATCGCGGCCACGAACGCTGATCTCACGCGGATGGTCGGTGAAGGACTGTTTCGCGGTGACCTCTTCTATAGGCTGAACGTCATCCCCGTAAAACTTCCGCCGCTCCGGGAACGGAAGGAAGACATCTCCCTTCTCGTTCAACACTTTCTGCAGAAGTTCTGCACGGAGCTCGGCCGGCCGGCGATGACGATGTCGCAGTCGGCCACGCGCGCGTTGATGGCATACAGCTGGCCGGGCAACATCCGTCAGCTCGAGAATGCCGTCGAGCGGGCTGTCGCGTTGTCGGGAGGCCGCAGCCAGATCGAAGCGAGCGATCTGCCGCCGGAGATCGAACAGGCGTCCGACGAACCGGCGCCGCTCTCGGCCGTGCCACTGCCCGAAGACGGCATCGACTTCGAGAAGTTCATCGCCGACATCGAACGCGAAATGATCCGGCGGTCACTCGAGCGGACCAATGGCAACAAAGGTGCTGCTGCCAGACTCCTCAACCTGAAGCGCACGACGCTGGTCGAGAAGTTGAAACGGCTGGAACGGAGCTGACATGCCACCCCGCCACACGTACTGGACGATCATCGTCGACGGCATGCCAACCGCGTTCCGCGCGGCGGAGCGCGACGAGCTGCTGCCGACCTTCGAACGAATACGACAGAAGAACCCTGGCGCCGAGCTGAAATGGTTCGCCAAGGGCCGGCTATGGCAGTCTCCGGACGAGGCTCGCCAGTCAGAACCTGCGCCGCGGCGCGATGGTCGCGGAGGCGACTGGCGCCCCGGCGGGCAGCACAAGGATCCGCGCGACCGGTTCAAGCAGAAGCGGAAGGACCGCGAGCGTGAACACGATCGCGAGGCCTCGGACGTACGCGATCGCGGCGATCGGCCGAGACCCGATCGGCCACCGCGTCCCGATCGTCCGCCGCGCGATCCGCGCGAACGCCCGCGTGAGGATCGCAGGCCGGCCGGCCCGCAAGGCTTCCGTGACGAGCGCCGGCCGCGCGATGCGCGCGGACCGCAATCCGATCGTCGTCCGCCCGGTCCCCGCGATGGGCGGAACGATCGAGGCCCGGGATCCGATCGGCCGCGCCAGGATTGGCGGGCACGAAACGATCGGCCGCCGCGCAGCGGTGATCGGCCCCAGAGCGATCGGCCGCGAGACCGAGACTCGGGCCGCCCGCGCGGATTCGATCGGCCACAAGACAAGGATCGTCCGCGCAGCTTCGCACGCCCGCAAGACAAGGATCGTCCGCGTAGCTTCGCACGTCCACAAGACAAGGATCGTCCGCGCAGCTTCGAGCGCCCGCGCGACAAGGATCGTCCGCGCAGCTTCGCACGTCCACAAGACAAGGATCGTCCCCGCAGCTTTGAGCGCCCGCGCGACAAGGATCGTCCCCGCAGCTTCGCACGCCCGCAAGACAAGGATCGGCCGCGCGGCGGCGATCGTCCGCCACACCCAGATCGGCCGCCCAACCAGGACCGTCCGCGCGAAGACTGGCGCGCGCGAAACGATCGGCCGCGTGACAACGACCGTTCACAGCACCGCGAACATCCGCGCGAAACCGATCGGCGTGGATCGGATCGTCCGCGCGGTGCTTGGAAACCGCAGGAGCATCGCGGGCCCTCGTCGAACCGTCCGAAGTTCGAACAGCGCGGTCCGAATCCCCACCGGCCGAAATTCGATCATCGGGGACCGCCATCGAATCGTCCGCCGCGCGATGCGGGCGGCGGGCGCCCCGATCGGCCACAGGGTCGCGATCGCGGATCTCGCGACGAGTACCGATCCGACGCGCAGCGTCCAAAGGACGATCGGCCGCCGCACGACCGCAAGCCACCGCCAGGAGCCCCGGAAGGTGGTCCGCGCATCGATGGACCGGAGGGCTCGCGCCTGTTCAAGAAGCGGAAGCCTGATGAGCCCGAGTCGTGATCGCGCACCTGGTGCTGTACGAGCTGCGGCCTGACATCTCAGACGCCGACCGCGCGCACTTTCTGGCGGCGCTCGAGCACGCGATCACCACGATTCCCACCGTTCGCGGCGTTCGCTTCGGACGCCGACACATGATCGGTGCACGCTACGAAGCTCTCGCGGAACCGGCGTTTACGTTCTTCGCGCTCTTCGAGTTCGACGATGTGGCGGGGCTGCAGGCGTATCTGGCACACGCGTCACACGTCGCGCTTGGCCAGTTGTTCTGGTCGTGTTGTGTTCGGACGATCGTCTTCGATTACGAGCTCGCAGGACCGGACGGCATCGCTACGATGAAGAGCTGGTGAGACAGCGACCTGTGCATTGACGAATGCAGACTGACGAATGATGAATCACCCATCGACGAGAAGGGCCAATCGTCAATCGTCGATCTGCAATCGTCATTGTCATTCGCCAGGTTGGAGCCACGAACGGGCCGCCGCAGGCGCATCGTCCCACTCCACGCGATTTCGGCCCGCGGCTTTCGCGCGATAGAGGTTGACGTCCGCGCGGCCGAGGGCAGCCGCGGCGTCCTCGTCGATCTGCATTTCGGAGACGCCCGCTGAAACCGAGATCGTGCCCGCGCCGCCGATCGCGAGATTGTGGACGTTCTCACGGACGCGTTCAGCAAACGCGCGCGCGCCGGTGAGCCCGACATCCGGCAGCAGCACGAGGAACTCCTCACCGCCCCACCGCGTCGCGAGATCCGATCCACGTTGTGAGGCGGAAAGGATCTCGGCGATGCCCCGCAGCACGCGATCACCCACCGCATGGCCCGCGCGGTCGTTGATGTTCTTGAAGTGATCGATGTCGAAGAGAACGAGGCTGAGCGGCATGCCGCTGCGGCGCGCGCGCGCGACTTCGCGCGCCAGCGCCTCTTCTCCGCCGCGGCGGTTGGCCAGGCCGGTCACCGGATCGGTGAGCGCGAGCCGTGAGAGCGCAGTGAAACGTTCCTGCGTGTGGACGCGCTCGAGACCGGCCTCGAGCTCGAGCGCGATCCGATGCGCCGCATCCGACAGCGCATCGATCGCCCGGGCGTCGAGTGTGAGCGGCTCGACGTCGAAGAGACACAGCGCGCCGGTGATCACGCCGCCGCCTGCCGTGATGGGCACGCCGACGTACCCGCGAATCGTGCCCGAGGGCGGGAAGACGTTGCGCGAGAACACGGGGTGCTGCAGCACGTCCGGCACGACGAGCGGCTCGCGGCTCTCGACCACCTGCTTGATGTAGGACCAGCTCCGCGGCGACGAGCTACCGGCGAGCGGACCCTGCGACAGATTGACGTGGACGCGGAACCACTCGCGGTCGTTCACGGTCACCGATACGACCGCGATGCCGACGGCGAATCGCTTCGCGACATCGGCCGCGACGCGATCCAGCGTATCCGCGATCCAGCGTTCGTGCGCCGGGCTGGGCGCCGCGCTGCCGGCCGCAGGCGCGTCCGATCGATCTTCACGGAGCGGCACCAGACGGCCCAAGGTGTCACTGACCGTCACTTCGTCGGCATCCGTGGCGAGCAACTCGGTCACGCCCAGACGTTCCTTGAGGTTCCACGCCGCGCCCGTGAGTTCTTTGGAGCTCGAGATGACCAGCACGGGCGGGCTCGTCGTGCCGGAGGCTTTCTTCAGTTCCGCGAGGAGCGCAAATCCGTCCAGCCGCGGCAATGACAGATTGGCGACGACCAGAGACGGCAGCTCACGCCGCTTCAACATCAACTTCGCTTCATCGCCGTTCCGGGACACGACGACTTCGTATCCGCGGGCCTGGAGAAGGTCGCGGTACATGGCCGCGCGCCGCTGATCGGGTTCAGCGACGAGAACGTACGGCGTCCGGGTCCGTGCGGTCC
>JBKPMA010000632.1:0-3703 GCA_046731935.1 Acidobacteriota bacterium | reverse complement strand
GCCTCGACCCGCTCTCAATTAAATTCATCCGGCTGGCGCACGATGCGGGTCTTGGATGCGGCGATCCGCGCGAGATTGAAATCGTCGGCGACGAAAGCGCTGCGAACGAGAACTGGAACTTCGTGGGTCCGTTCCGGAAGATGACGTTTGCGTCGCAGATGCAGCACAAGATCTACTGGGGTCCGCTGAAGACGCCGGTGGAATGGTCGTTGAAGACCGTGCTGGCGCCCTGGGCCTACATGGCGAGCGTCATCTACCACGATTCATTCTGGTATCCGGTCAAAGCAAAGTACATGATGCGCCAGGTGCTCGACAGCGACTGGGGCCGGCTGTTCCGGAACTGGGAGACGCTCACGCCAAACGCTGACGGGTTCCCGTCTGTGGGCACCGACAGCGCCGAGATCACACGGGTCGGCTTCAAGGCATTCACGAAGTCGATCGGGATCCTCGGCACCTGTATCAGGGAAGCGCCGGAGTTCGCGAACCGGAAGCGCAAGGTCGCAACACACTAATCAGTTCGGAATTCGGAGGGCGGAATGCGGAATGAATCTCGAGTTCAGCGTTCCGAGTCTCGGCTCCGCCCTCCGCAATCCGAACTCCGAATTTCCTGAATGCCATACTCTGCCGTCTTCCGCTGCATCGCCGGGTGCCACGGAGAGCACTCGCTCGAATCAGCCATCTACCGTTGTCCGACGTGCGGGGATTTGCTCGAGGTCTCTCACGACGTCGAGGCCCTGCGCGATCGCGGACCTGCGGCCTGGATGAAGCTGTTCGACGAACGCTACAAGCGCACGCAGTGGCCGTACGGCTCGGCGGTGTGGGGGAAGAAAGAGTGGGTCTGCCCTTCCATCGAAGACGCACACATCGTGTCGATGGACGAAGGCGGTACGAACCTGTTCTGGGCGGATCGCTTCGGTCAGTCGCTGGGCCTCGAAGACCTGTGGGTGAAGCAGTGCGGTAATTCCCACACAGGGTCGTTCAAAGACCTCGGGATGACCGTGCTGGTCTCGATGGTCCGTCAGATGATCGCGCACGGCAGCTCCGTGCGGGCCATCGCGTGTGCCTCGACTGGTGACACGTCCGCCTCGCTTGCCGCGTATGCCGCAGCCGCGGGCATTCCGGCCATCGTGATCCTTCCCCGCGGCAAGATTACGACCGCGCAGCTGGTGCAGCCGCTGGCGAACGGCGCCACGGTCCTGTCGCTCGATACCGACTTCGACGGCTGCATGGCGATCGTCCAGCGGCTGGCGGTCGACAATCGCGTCTACCTGGCCAACTCGATGAACAGCCTGCGGCTGGAAGGGCAGAAGACGGTGGCCATCGAGATCGTGCAGCAGTTCGACTGGCAGGTCCCTGACGTGGTGATCATTCCGGGCGGCAACCTCGGGAACGTGTCGGCCCTCGGCGCAGGATTCGATCTCATGGAGACGTTGGGGCTGACCAAGCGGCGTCCGCGCATCGTCGTCGCACAGGCCGAAGCGGCCAATCCGCTGTTTCTGGCGTACCAGCGCCGGTGGGACTTCGAGCCCGTGTCGGCGAAGCCGACGCTGGCGTCAGCTATCCAGATCGGCAATCCCGTCTCGGTGAAGAAGGCCATCCGCACGCTGCGGCGCTACGACGGCATCGTCGAGCAGGCCTCCGAGCAGGAGCTCGCGGACGCGTCCGCTGAAGCCGATCGCACCGGCATGTTCAATTGTCCGCACACCGGCGTGGCGCTCGCGGTGCTGAAGAAGCTGGTGGCTCGCGGCGACATCACGCGCAAACAGCGGGTGGTCGTGATCTCGACGGCGAATGGCTTGAAGTTCACGGATTTCAAGGTGGGGTATCACGACGGCGCGCTCGCCGGGATCCGATCGACCCTCGCCAACCGGCCCATCCTTCTCCCGAACGACTACAGCGCGGTCGTGGATGCGATCGATCGTTCCGCCGTGGCAGCCGCCCGCTGACGGCTCGCTGGCCGCGGGCCTGCGTGCAGCGTCCTCGTAGCTGTTCTTACTTACCTCACCACGGCACATCTATCTGCCGGGGGCGCGCAGCGAATCCTCAATGTCGTCGATCTTGTCGACCAGCAGATTCAGTTTGCGCGCCAGCCCCTGAATATCCGACGCGGCGCGCTTGTTGACTTCGTAATCGAGCTCACCCCGCAGCCGGTCCTTCGTGTCCTGCCGGTTCTGACTCATCATGATGACCGGCGCCTGAAGGGCGGCGAGCATCGACAGAAACAGGTTCAGCAGGATGAAGGGATACGGATCCCAGGCCTTCATCCCAAGCACGAGGTTGACCGCGGTGTAGACCACGAGGATGGAGAGGAACGTGATGATGAACGTCCACGACCCGCCGAAGTTGGCAACCGAATCCGCGATGCGGTCTCCGAAGGTCGCTTCCGCTTCGATCAAGTCGTTCGGGTTTCGTGCGGCGCGGCCGCGGACGAGTCCGTGCGCGGCATGAAACTGCCGGCCCAGGACGGTCAACATGTCCATTCCGGCGTGGGGCTTCTGCTGCAGCAGGGCCAGGATGTCTTTCCGGTCTACCTCGAGACAGCTGGTGGGTTCGGCCGCCATCGCGTTGGTCTGATGCGGCGTCTGATCCAGCATCGATGCGAAGCCGAAGAACTCGCCCGGCTGAGGGCGGTCGACGACCACGCTCTGATGATCTTCGTCGACGGTGGAGACCTCCACCATGCCCGACACCATCACGTACGCGCGGCCGCCAGGGTCGCCGATCTTGTAGATCCGCTGCCGCGGCGCAAACGTCTTGAGTTCGACCTGCTCGGCCAGCACTCGCAGCTCGTCGGCGTCGAGCAGGGCAAACAGGGGAACTTCGCGCAGGACGTCGGGATTGCAGGCCATGGACGATCTCCATCGCCGGCGCGCGCCGAGGCACGTCGCGCGCACCGGCCGAAATACCGGGGCCGCGAAGCATAAAAGAACGTCAAGCGCGGGAGAGTGACGCAGCGGACGGGTCGGGCCTTCAGGGTCGGGCGTTCAGGGTCGGGCCGTGATGGCCCGACCCTGAAGGCCCGACCCCGGAGGCCCGACCCCCTCGCAGTTATTGCTTTGAGTCGAATGCGTAGATCAAGCCGATCGCAAAGGTCGGCTGCGTCTTCTTGAGCACGTCGTGATCGTTGGTGAAGAACTTCTTGTCCGAGAAATCGTTCCTGAACTCGAAACGTGCGATGAAACCGGCGGGAATCTTGTACTCGCCGGTCAGGGTGATTTCCTGCAGCGTCTGCGTCTGACCCGTCGCGAAGCCGTCCGCGTCCTTGAACACCTCATAGCGCGGGGAGAAAGCGAACGTCGGTGTCGCCTGGTACTTCAGACCGAACGCCGCGCCGTACCAATCCACGCCGTCGCCCGCGATCTTGTCGTGGCCGTAATCGAAATTGCCCAGCACGCTGACCTTGTCGGTCGCCGTGTAGGTGGTCACGAGATCGATCAGATTTCGCACGCCGGACCCGTCGGCGTCGTCGGCCTGTTCGTTGCCGACGAGATAGTTGGCGATGACCGCCGTCTTGCCGTTTGGCTTGACGGTGAGCGACGCACCGACGGTCTTGTCCTTGTTGTTGTCCTTGACGTCGTTCCATCCGTTGACGAGGTATCCGGTGAGGCTCACCTTGTCGTTGAACGAGTATCCGGCCCGCACGCCCGCGTGGTAGTACGGGATGGCAAGCGCGAAGAGGAGCCCTCGCGAGTAATTGAAGTTG
>JBKPMA010000631.1:0-8491 GCA_046731935.1 Acidobacteriota bacterium | reverse complement strand
GTCTAACCCTCATGACTGCATCATCGTCGCAGGCTCCGATCGGCCTGCTGCTCTTCAACCTTGGCGGACCCGACACGCTCGAATCCGTCGAGCCGTTCCTGATCAACCTGTTCTCGGATAGAGACATCATCGAGCTGCCGCTCGGCGCGGTATTGCAGCCGATCGTGGCGCGGATCATCGCGAAGTCTCGCGGTCCGTCGGTGCGGGAGAACTACCGCAGCATCGGCGGCGGCTCACCCCAGCTGCGATTGACCCGTGCGCAGGCCGCGGCGCTCGAGGCGCGGCTCAACCAGGCAGGCACGCTGGTCAAGACGTATATCGCGATGCGCTATTGGACGCCGACAACCGCAGACGCCTTGAAAGCCATGGCGGCGGACGGCATCAAGCGCGTCGTCACACTCACGCTCTTCCCCCATTACTCGTGCGCGACGACGGGGTCGTCCGAGAAGGAACTGCAACGCCATCTCGACATGCCCGAATGGCGGAACCGCTTCACCCTCAGCCGCATCTCGTCGTATCCAGACGATCCGCTGTATCTCGATGCCATGGCCGACACCGTTCGCCGTGCATTCGAACAGTTCGATCCCGCCGTACGCGATCGAGTCGTGCTGCTCTTCAGCGCGCACGGCCTGCCGCAGAAGTTCATCGACCGCGGCGATCCGTATCTGGAGCACATCGAACGCACGCGGCAAGGCATTCTGCAGCGGCTGGCGCTGCCGAATCGCGAGGTGCTCGGCTATCAATCGCGCACAGGTCCCGTCAAGTGGATCAGTCCTGGCACCGAGGAAAAACTGTTGGAGCTCGGACGCGAGGGCGTGAAGGAAGTCCTGCTGGTCCCGCTCTCGTTCGTCTCGGATCACATCGAGACGTTGTACGAGGTCGATCAGCTCTTTGCCGAGGACGCCAGGAAAGCCGGCATCACCGATTACCGCAGGCCCGAGGCACTGAACACACACCCGCTCTTCATCGAGTCGCTGGCGCAGCAGGTCGAGCGCCACCTCAAGGCCACCCCATGAGACGGGTGGTGGTCGTCGGGGGCGGCGTGGCTGGCCTCGCGACCGCCTTCGAGCTCCGATGCGCCGATCCCGGCGGCACGGAAGTCACGGTGCTCGAAGCGGCACCGCGGACGGGCGGTAACCTCGAAACCGAACAGAGCGGCGGCTTCATCTGCGAGCACGGGCCGAACGGCTTTCTCGACAACGCCCCAGACACGCTGGACCTCGTGCGCCGCCTCAATCTGACCGGACGGCTGCTGCCAAGCGACGACGCGGCCAGACGACGCTTTCTGTATCGCAGAGGCCGGCTGCATCGCCTGCCGGAAAATCCTGCGGCCTTTCTCGGAAGCGGCGTCCTGTCCCTGCCGGGGCGCCTTCGCGTCCTGTGGGAGCCATTCGCGCGTGCGCGTCCAAAGGGCGACGAGACCATTGACGCGTTTGCGGCTCGCCGCATCGGAGCGGAAGCCGCGAGCGTGCTCGTCGACTCGATGGTGTCGGGCGTGTTCGGCGGCGATGCCCGAACGCTGTCGCTTCGCGCATCGTTTCCCAAGATGTGGGAGATGGAAACGGCGCATGGCAGCCTCGTGCGCGCCATGCTGGCTCGCCGCGGACAGCGCCCGGGCGAGTCCTCGTCGGTCACGCCGCGGGGACGGCTGACGTCGTTCGCAGGCGGCGTCCAGGATCTCGTGGATGCCCTCACCGCTTCGCTCTCACCCGGCGTGCGAACGAACACCCGTGTGACGAGTCTCGCGCGGCGCGGAGACTGCTGGCACGTGGCATTGCCAAACGGAGAACAGCTGGAGGCTGACGCGGTCGTGCTCGCTGGCGGGGCGGCTCCGTCAGCGGCCATCGTGGCAGGACTCGATGCATCCCTCGCGGCCACGCTGGCCGCCATTCCCTCCGCACCACTTGCGGTCGTCGCACTGGGCTTCGATCGCCGCACGCTCGATCATCCGCTCGACGGTTTTGGCTTCCTCGTGCCGCGCGGTGAGCGACTGCCGCTGCTGGGGGCACTGTGGGACTCGAGCATTTTCCCGAACCGGGCGCCGGAAGGTTTCGCGCTCGTTCGCGTGATGCTCGGCGGCGCCCGCGATCCCGAACGTGTCGCCAATACCGACGACCGGCTCCTGGCGGCTGCGCGCGATGGTCTGGCGACGACGATGAGGCTTCGGGCCGCGCCGGTCTGGACGCGCGTCGTCCGCTACCCGATCGGCATCCCTCAGTACACCGTAGGCCACCTGGAACGCGTGGCGGCGATAGACGCGTCGCTAACTCGCCTGCCGGGACTCTTCGTGACGGGCAACAGCTTTCGAGGTGTGTCGATCAACGCCTGTCTCACGGACGCAAAGGCGGTCGCCGCGCGGGTAGCGGCCCGGTAAGCAGGCATGAGCAGGCGATGTCCATGGCCCAGCTGCGGATGGGTGCTGCAGGTCTTGCACCGAGGCCCTTGCGCCGGGTACGCTGACGCGACTCTTCACGTGAAGGAGAAGCTGATGCGCCGACTGCTGGTGTGCACGGCAGTGATTGCTATCACGACCGCGGGCCTCATGGCGCGCGACAACCGCGCTCCCCGACCGACTGCGCCTCAGGCTCAGGCGGCACCCGCGGAATCGACGACCGCACCTCCCGACCAGGATACCTGGATGCCGACGGAGGTGAAGAACCTGACGGTGCTCCCGAAAGACATGTCTCCGGCCGACGTGATGAAGATCATGAAGGCATGGAATGCCGCGCTGAACGTCCAGTGCGTGTTCTGCCACGTCGGCCAGGTCGGCAAGCCCCTTGCGACGGTCGACTTCGCGTCCGACAACAAGAAGCGCAAGGACGTGTCGCGCGTGATGGTCAAAATGGTGATGCAGGCCAACGAGACCTTCAAGACCGGCATCGAGGACGACCCTCCGCAGGTCCAGTGCTCGACGTGCCACAAGCGGTCGCGCCACGTGGACGACGATCTGCCAGCGACGCCGCCGACTGACGAACACAAATAGCCCGCGTGCGCCGGCCGCCTGCTCGACCAGGTGGCCGGCAACCATCCCGATCCAGCTCGATCCGACCGATGAAGATCACGACGAAGACCCTGATCGTCCAGACGGACCACACTCCAGGCGTGCTCTCCGAAGTCGCGGGCGCCATTGCCGCGCATCCTGCCAACATTCAGTCGATAGAGACGCTCGGACCGAGCCGCGAGCGGGCGACACTGCTGCTCGAGATCGAAACCGCAGACGACTTCCCCTCGTTGATCGAACGGCTGCGGTCACTCCCCGTCGTCAGGAGCGTCGAAGAGACGCAGCCGCTGATGGCCATTTATGGGAAGCGCGTCATCATCGTCGGGGGCGGCGCGCAGGTCGGTCAGGTCGCGGTCGGGGCCGTCAGTGAGGCCGATCGGCACAACATCCGCGGCGAGCGCATCTCGGTGGACACGATCCCGCTCGTCGGCGAGCAGGATCTGGCGGCGGCGGTCCGTGCAGTCGCGCGGCTGCCGCGGGCGCGTGTGCTGGTCCTGGCCGGCTCCATCATGGGCGGCACAATCACGGACGCCGTGCGCGAGGTGCAGGCGCACGGGATCATCGTGATCTCGCTCAACATGGTCGGCAGCGTCCGCGACGCCGCCGATCTCGTCGTGACGGATCCGCTTCAGGCGGGCGTCATGGCCGTGATGTCGGTCGCCGACACCGCACGATTCGATATTTCCCGCCAGCGGCAACGACGCTACTAAGCAAGTTCGGAATTCGGAATTTGGAGTGCGGAATGTGCCATGGCGCTCGTAGGCCGAAGCACCGTAGTCCATAGTCCATAGTCCATAGTCCGTAGCCTGCCGCCCGTAGCCTGCAGCCTGCAGCCTGAATCAATGTTTCGCGAGAAAACCGAGCACCAGCTCGTTGAATCGCGCGGGCTGCTGCGCGTGCACGGCGTGTGCGGCACCAGGCACACTCACGTGCTCGACAACGGGGAGGCAGGCAGCAAGCTCTCGCGCAATGGCGAGGAAGAACGGGGGACTGGACCCGCCGGTCAGGAGAAGCACGGGCGCGCGCACGCGAGCGGCATCCGCGCAGCTGAATACCGGGTCGGGATCCGGCGCGGCGGCTTCGCGGCGGAGGGCTGCCAGGTTGTCATTGATCATGACTCGGGTCGACTGCGGCACCAGGAGCGACGCGCCGGGACCGATGATCGTGTCCACGAAGGAGGCGATCGCGCCGTCAGTATCCCCGTTCGCGAGGCGTTCACGCGCGGTCGTCAGGCCCGCAAGCCCCGAACGTTCCGGCGCCGACGCTGGCAGCAGCGACAGCAGTGCCGGCTCGGTGAGCACCATGCTGCGCACGAGCTCCGGTCGATCGCGTGCGGCAAGAAGTGCGACGGCGCCACCGTACGACGACGCCACCAGGTGGACAGGCCCGGCGTGCAGCCGCTCGATGAATGCCTCGAGGTCGGCAGCGTGAAGCGCCGCCGTATATGGTGGTCCGTCGTCGATGACCGGATTCGGATGATGGTAGCGTCGGCTGTACGCAATCGCGCGGTACGAGGCGCCGATCGGCGCCATCTGATTCCCCCACGTGCGCAGATCCGCGCCCGATCCATGAACGAAGACGACCGCCGTCCCCGTGCCCTGCTCCACATAGGCGAGTGATGTACCGTTTGCGTCGAGGCGCGTGATCTCGTTCGCCTCGTGTGCCGCCATCGTCTGCAGCAGAGCCACCATGGCCACACCTGCTGTCAGTACGACGCGCATGTGCGAGCGCCGCCGGACGATCGCGTCACCACTCTTCACTGCCGTTCAGCATACCCCGACGCTGCAGGTGCGCCGTCTCATGCGGCGAACGTATCAAACCGGCGCGTGCACACGCGATTGACGGCGGCGGATGAGGCCGGTACCATTGATCGTTTGCCGGAATCGATTCCGGCGTGCCGGAGTTGGATTGATGGAACGCTACGCGGGATTGCCGCCGCTGCCTGAGCGCATCAAGCGGTTGCCAGAGCTTGCAGTTGACCTGTGGTGGAGTTGGCATTCGGAAGCCCGCTCCGTGTTTCGGACACTCGATTACCCCTTGTGGCGATCCACCGCGCACAACCCAGTGCGAATGCTGTGGCTGGTGCCCGAGACGAGCCTTCAGCGGGCCGCCACCGATCCGGGCTGGCTCAAGCGGTACGACGACGCGCTCGCGAAGCTCGATGACGCGCGTGCGGCGCGCAACACCTGGCTGGGCCAGACACATCCCGAACTCGCCGGACAGACGATCGCGTACTTTTCAGCCGAGTTCGCGTTGCACCAGTCGCTGCCCATCTACGCTGGCGGCCTGGGCGTGCTCGCCGGCGATCACTGCAAGGAAGCAAGTGATCTCGGCGTGCCCCTGATTGGCGTCGGCTTCATGTATCCGCAGGGGTACTTCCACCAGCGGATCACTGGGGATGGCTGGCAACAGGAGGGCTACGAAAAGCTCAACTGGGCAGACGTCGCCATCGAGCCGGCCACCACCGCAGACGGCCAGCCGTGCATCACGGCAGTGCCCCTCGGCGATCGCACCGTACTCGTGGCGGTCTGGCGAGTGCGGCTCGGACGGGTGACGCTGTACCTGCTCGATACCGACCTCGAAGAGAACGCGCCATGGGATCGGTCCTTGTCGGCGCGCCTGTACGGAGGCGATCGCGAAACGCGCGTCCAGCAGGAGATCATTCTCGGCATCGGCGGCGTGCGCGCGCTGCGCGCGCTCGGCGCATCGCCCTCGGTCTGGCACTTGAACGAAGGCCACGCGGGGTTCGTCGTCCTGCAGCGCATTCGCGAGTTCGTGGATCAGGGATCGAGCTTCGAATCGGCGCTCGAGGAAGTACGGCGCACGACCGTGTTCACGACGCACACGCCCGTGCCCGCCGGCCACGACGCGTTCAATTTCCAGCTGGTCGAAAAACATCTTGCCGGCGCCTGGGGCAGTCTCGGCCCGCTGCGATCCCGGTTTCTGGCCCTGGGCGAGCATGACAGCGGCGGCGGTCCGCAGTTCAACATGACCGCTCTGGCGCTACGCGCCTCGGCGTCGGTGAACGGCGTCTCTCAGTTGCACGGCGAGGTGACGCGGCAGATGTGGTCCTCGATCTGGCCGGACAAAGATCACATCGACCTGCCGATCAAGTTCATCACCAATGGCGTCCACGTGCCGACGTGGGTGTCGAACGACATGGGGCAGTTGTTCTCGAAGCATCTCGGCGAGGACTGGATCGAACGGCACGACGATCCGGCATTGTGGGATCGCATCCTCTCGGTGCCCGACGAGGAGCTCTGGCGCGTCCGGCTGTCACTGCGAAACTACCTCTTCTCGTTCATCCGCCAGCGTGCCCGCGCGCTATGGAGCCAGGACCGCCTCAGTTCGAGCCGCGTGCAGGCCGCCGGCACGCTGCTCGACAGCGATGCGCTCACGATCGGCTTCGCGCGCCGGTTCACCGGCTACAAACGGCCGGATCTCGTGTTCCGGGATCCGGAACGCCTCGCACGCATCCTGACGGCGCCAGGCCGTCCGGTGCAGATCGTCTTCGCCGGAAAGTCGCACCCCGCTGACGACACGGGCAAACACCGGCTGCAGGGCGTCTACCACCACGCACTCGATCCGGCGTTCGCCGGCCGCATCGCGTTCGTCGAAGACTACGACCTGCACGTCGCTCACTTCCTCGTGCAGGGATGTGACATCTGGTTGAACAATCCTCGCAAGCCGCTCGAAGCGAGCGGAACCAGTGGAATGAAGGCGTCCATCAACGGCGTGCCGCACATGAGCATCGGCGACGGCTGGTGGGCCGAGGCGTACAACGGCAAGAACGGCTGGTTGATCGACGGCGGCAATACGAGCGGAGATGAGGGCGCGGTCGATGCCGCGGATGCCGACGCGCTCTACCGGCTGCTCGAGGAGCAGGTTGTACCGGCTTTCTACGATCGCGGCTCAGATTTCATCCCACATCGATGGCTGCAGATCGTCAAAGAGTCGATCCGCACCGTCGCGCCGCAATTCAGCACGCGGCGGATGGTCAAGGAATACGTCGAGCGCATGTACTTGCCTGCCAGTCGCCAGCTGGTGCGATGAGCGGGCCTGCGGCAGGCGGCGAGTACCGATAGAATGAACAGGTAATGTCACGGAAAGCCGTTGCCAAATCACGCTGCGCACTCTGCGGCGCCAAAGAGGTGTCTGAGCCGCGCGGCGAAGAGAAGTACTGCCGCGACTGCTGGGACAAGAAGATCGCGGTCGAAGAGATCGTCGCACGCGAGTTCGCCCTCAAGCGATACATTCGCGCCCACAGCGCGGAAAAGTATTTGATCTATCACTCGACGGTGAAGCGGCCCTGCGGCCAGCTGCTCGTCGTCGATGACGGCTACGATCTCTTCCTGTCGCTCATTCTCCTGCCGAACTTCAGCTGGGACGATGCGGCGTATCACCTCGACGGGGATCCCGAGGGACGTTCGTTCTCCGAGATTCTGGTGGACGTGGTCGCGACCGAAGTCATCGAACCATGGGGAGGCGGCAAGTGGCACCTCGAGATCTTCCGAGCGGCCACCGCGGAGCCAGAGGACTGGAACGGCGAAATGTAGCTCTATTGTTCCCTTGCAATGACGGATGACGATTGACGAATCCTCCGAATAGCACCAACGCCGCGCGGGTCGGACCAATCGTCAATCGTCATTCCGCAATCGTCATTGCTATCGCACCGTGAACGGTATCTCCCGCGACACGGCCGCCGGGTTCTTGCCCACCGACGACTTGGCCTCGACCTTCAGTACGTAGAAGCCTGGCGAGACTCCCTTCAAGGGCACTTCCTGCAGATGGCCGAAGCCGCCGGACTTGCTGCCGGCCAACTCGGTCGTGTCGCGTTCGGCTGTCGTCGTGAACACCTCGTGACCGTCATCCGCCACGACCTTCGTCGTGATGTTCACCTTGTGCGGCGTCTTCACGTCGTTGTCGTAGATCTCCACGAACATGGCCAGCGTGTCGCCAACCGGGAACTCCCGCGTCGCGGTGGGAGCGGCGGGCAGCACGCCCTTCAGTTCCTCGTCCGGTTTGGCGGTGATGACCTGTTGCTTGGACGCCGCGGCCAGGAGCACGCCGCTCATCGAAAGGGGCTCCTTCGCGAAATCGGGTACCTCCAAGTCGTATGTGACCGACCCGATGTGGCCGCTGCCCGTCTCACGCGCGGCAAAGCGCACCTGGTAGCGGCCTGGCGGCACCTTGAGACGTGTCTGCATACGCAGGCCGTCCTGACCGACCTTGGCACGGGTGTCTGGCTTCAGACCCATGTTCAGCAAGGTCCGGTCGCCGTCTTTGATCTTGCCGTTCGTGTCGATCGCGACCACCGAGAGCTCGACGTCGTTGACGAACTTGCCGTCCTTCGGCTGAAAGGCCAGGTCGCTTCCCGACGCTTCAATGCCGACGGCAATCGACGCGTTCGGCGCCGCGCCTTTGAAAGGTGCCGCATACGCCTTGAGACGAAGGCCGGGCAGCGGCACAGGACTGTTGATCGCCTCGCGC
>JBKPMA010000630.1:0-3233 GCA_046731935.1 Acidobacteriota bacterium | reverse complement strand
GTTCTATTTCGTCCGGACCGTGCTCGGTGCGGTCACGTGTTAATACCGCCGCCGTGTGCCTGGCGCGCGGCTCGTCCGTGGAGTTGTTCATGGTTTACCTGCCGACCTCAGCTCGTACCTACTTCGTTGGCTCGTTGATGGCTGCGTGCAGCGTTCTGGCGCTTTCGGGCACCGCCGCCGCGCAGACGATCGTCCTCAATCATCCGACGCAAGTCACAGACACTACGATTCGCAGCGGCAGCTACGCCAATACCAATCTCGACGACCACTCGTTAATCACACGCCGCAGCAGCGATCCCGATTTCGAGCGGCGCTCGCTGCTCAAGTTCGATACCGACAACTGGATTCCTGCGGGATCCGTGGTGAAGTCGGCCACGCTGACCCTCACGGTCAAGTCAGGGCTCGGTGCCAGCGGGGCCGCCAGGACCATCAGCGTCTATCGCGAGCCGTCGCCATTCCAGGAATCGCAAGCGACGTGGCTCGAACGTGACAACGGCGTGCGCTGGGGCACTGCGGGGGGCGACCACGCCGAGCTCGCGGGGCAAGTGTCGGCGCGAAATACTCCAGGCTCCAGGGTCACGCTCGACGTGACCGGCATCGTCAAGAACACGGTCGGCGGCCAATACGATTCCCGCTACACGCGGTTTCTGATTCTCGATGCCGGTGCGGCCGCGCAGGACAGCTATCGCGAGTTCTACCCGTCGGAAGAGCCGAACATCGAGCTCAGGCCCACTCTGACTGTCGTGCTGGGGTCGGGAACGACACAAACAGCGACCAGCACGACGAGCACGATCAAAGTCCTGCAGTGGAACATCGCCCAGGGGCATGCGCCGGACGGGACCTCGAATATCGACCGCGTCGTCGCATTCGTCGCGGGGCAGCTGCCGCATGTCATCTCGTTCAACGAAATCAATCACTACGCGACCGCCTCCGCGGACATGCCGAAGCTGATCGCCGACAAGCTGAAGGCGAAGACGGGCAAGACTTGGACGTATCACTGGGTGCAGAAGTGGGGTGCCGCCAGTGGCGAAGGGGAATGTGTGATGACGCGCCTGCCGATCGACGCGACCGACGAGTTCCTGCTGAGCGTCCAGCGCTCGGTTGCGATGGCGCGCGTCAACGTCAATGGGCGCATCATCGACGTGTTCTCGACGCATCTCGATCAGAACTCGAGTAGTACGCGCCTCACGCAGGTCAAGCAGCTGGTCACGTGGTCGGCGAACCAGCCGCAGCAGCGCATCGTCGCGGGCGATTTCAATGGATGGCCCGGCACGGCCGAAATCAACGAAATGCTCAAGACGCACATCGACGGGTGGGCGGCGGCCAAAGCCAAAGGGACCGCGGTGGCCTATCCGGCCAATCCGGACGGCAACACCAGAAACTCGCGGATCGACTACGTGTGGTCGTCGAGAGGCGCGACCGCGTTGGTCGTGACCAAAGCGCAGGTCTTCGATACTCGTGATTCGTCGGGCAAGAAGCCGTCGGATCACAATCCGCTGATCGTGACGATTCAAGTGAAATAGCACCACGTCCGAGGGACGATTGCAGATTGACGATTGACGAGTAGCCCGCCGCTCCCGACGCCAAAGGGGCCAATCGCCATTCGTCATTCTGCCTTCGTCGCTGCGCGGTCGCTTCCCCTTTTACCTCGTCGTCAAACGCCGATCACATTCCCTCCACACCGGGCTGATAGCGTGCTTCCGTGAGCGTCATTCACCGGGAGTTACGCATGAGCTCGTTGGCGCTGCCGTACTTGCTGCAGGTGGAAGGCGACCTGCAGCGCGACAACACGTTCCGGCTCGATTTCAGGAATCGCGGCGGCGCGGGCGCGATGTTCCACGTGCGGTCCGGGGACTACACGGATCTTCCGCGCAGCTACACCATCGGCCCCGGCAGGCATCTGAGCGATGCCTGGAGCGCACCGCTCGACTACGACCTGTCCGTGTTCGGGCCGAACGCGTTCTTCAGACAGTTCCAGGGCGACACCATCGGGCGGTACCGAACCGACCTCGCCATCCGCACGCACCACGACGTCGACCGTCTGACGATCGTGATTGCCAGCGCGAGTCCGGACGCGGCGCGCGTCCGGATCAGGAGCGCGTACTCGTTGCAGGAGCAGGCGTTTGTGTTGAACCGCGGCGATGCCGAGTCCAGCACCTGGTCGCTCCGGAGCACGGACGGCTGGTACGACCTGACGGTGACCCTCGACGACAATCCGAAGTTCCGGCGTCAGCTCGCTGGGCACGTCCGCGCCGAACACTTGCAACGGCGCACGCAGATTGACGACTGACGAAGCACCCGCCGAACGGCGCGCGTTCGGTGAATCGTCACTCGTCAAGCCGCATTCGTCATTGCACGCGTCAGTGTTGTGGTTGGTATCGCGTGGCCAGCATCGTAATGTCGTCGGATTGCTTCGCGCCGTCGACGAAGCGCTGCACGTCGGCCATGACGTGCGCGACGAGATCGGCGGGGGGTGCGTCCCGCACGGCGGCGAGCGCCTCGAGCAGCCGCTCTTCTCCGTAGAAGTCGTCCTCGCGATTCATCGCCTCCGACACGCCATCCGAGAACAGCACGAACGTATCGCCGGGTGCGAGCGGCAGTGTCTCGCGCTCGATTGGATTGAACAGCATCAGACCGGCGGGGCGCCCTGACGACGGGCAGGCAAGACGAGGCTCCTGATTCGGTGAACAGATCGCGAGCTGGTGGTGTCCCGCTCCAGCGCATGACACGCGCTGTCTCGCCAAATCGAAGACCAGACACTGCAGCGTCACGAACATGCCGCGCGGATTCTGTTCGGCGAGCTCGTCGTTGAGCCGCACCAGAATCTCGTCGGGTTCCGTGAACTGCCGGGCGAGCGTCCGCAGCACCGTCAGTGTGACGGCCATGAAGAGCGCTGCCGGAATGCCCTTTCCAGACACATCCCCGAGTGCGACAACGACGCGGTCGTCCGCCGCGCGGAGCACCTCGTACAGGTCGCCCCCGACCTGCCGCGCGGGCTCGATGACGGCGTGAACGTCCAGGCCGGTGCCTCTCACCGCGCCGGTCGGATCGGCCGGAAGGATTCCCATCTGGATCTCGCGGGCAATCCGCAGGTCACGCGCGAGCGCCTCCCGAACCGCATCCGCGTACATCTTCGATCGCAGCAGCGACTTGACCCGCGCCTTGATCTCGAGCATCTCGAAGGGCTTCGTGAGGTAGTCGTTGCCGCCGACCTCGAAGCCATGGGCTTTGTC
>JBKPMA010000629.1:0-4266 GCA_046731935.1 Acidobacteriota bacterium | reverse complement strand
TGCGTGCGCTTGCTACGCCACATCGCGGACAGACAATACCAGCGGCGGGTCGCTTCGCCATATAGACTCTCCCCTTCTCTTGGACGCTCGCGGCGCCAGGAAGGATTCGTGTCGATTCCACTGGGCTGCCTCCTTCGCTCTTTGTTCTCTGGATTACCAAGCCTCAGGTGCTGGCTCAGCAGTGGCGAATAGCGCGTGAACTGATAACCATATCACCGTTGGCCCGGCGCTGGATCACTTGCCGTCGGCGGTCCGCGTTTTGGCCGATTTTGGCAACTGACCCATCATGTTCAACGGCTTCCAGGTACCGCCGTGCGCATGGTAGGGTGCTGCGGCGTCGGGATCATATGCGCATCGGCATTCTCACCAACGAATACCCACCAAACGTCTACGGCGGGGCTGGCGTGCACGTCGAATATCTGACCCGTGAGCTCGCGGGGCTGGACGGCGGCCGACATCAGGTATCTGTGCTGTCGTTCGGAAAGCAGTCGGAACGGCTGGGCTCGCTCTCAGTCACCGGTGTGGAAGCGCCAATCGACCTCCCGGCGGCGGACCCGCGTCATCGCAAGTTCTACCAGACGATGCTGCAGAACCTCGTGATGAGCGGCACGCTGCCCGAAGTGGACGTCGTGCACTGCCATACGTGGTATGCGCACTACGCCGGATGTCTCGTACGGACGCTGCAGGGCGTACCGCTCGTTCTCACGACTCATTCGCTCGAGCCGCACCGTCCGTGGAAGGTGGAACAGCTCGGGACGGCCTATTACGCCTCGAGCTGGGTCGAGCGCACCGCGTATCAGAACGCCGACGGCGTCGTCGCGGTCTCACAGTCGATGAAGCAGGACGTGCAGTCGCTGTATGGCGTGCCGTCCGATCACATCCGCGTGATCCACAACGGGATCGACCTGGCGGAGTACCGGCCGACGCCCAACCCGGGAGTGCTGGCACAGCACGGGATCGCTGCGGACGTTCCCTTCGTCCTCTTCGTCGGCCGCATTACACGGCAGAAGGGCATCATTCATCTCGTGCGCGCCATCAAGCACCTGCGGCCTGGCGTGCAGGTCGTGTTGTGCGCCGGTGCACCCGATACGCCTGAGATCGCACGTGAGATGACCGATGCCGTCGAGCGCGCCCGTCGTGATTCCTCGAATCCGATCATCTGGATTCCCGAGATGCTGCCGCGGCCTGCGGTGATTTCCCTGTATACACACGCGGCCGTGTTCGTGTGCCCTTCGGTCTACGAGCCGTTCGGGATCATCAACCTCGAAGCCATGGCCTGCCAGACGCCGGTCGTGGCGTCGGCGGTCGGTGGGATTCCCGAGGTGGTGCTGCACGGCGAGACGGGTCTGCTCGTTCCGGCTGAAGTCATCGACGCGTCGGACGTCGAGCCGAGGAATCCGGAACAGTTCGCCCGCGATCTCGCCGCCGCGGTCAATACGCTGCTGGCCGATGACGACCTGCGAGCCGCGATGTCGGCGCGCGCGCGCCAGCGCGTCGAGGAGCATTTCAGCTGGTCCAGCATCGCCCGCCGGACGTTGGACTTCTACGAGGCGCTGATCGAGCGATCGCGCTTCGTCCGAGCTATCTAGCGCGCGAGTTCCGGCGTGCGGCCCGGCGTCGGGGATTCTTCCTTCTTTCCGTGCGCCACGGGCTTGCGATGAAGGACCCGCTCGGCCAGCCAGTCGCGCAGTTCCGTCAGCACCTCGTAGAACGTCGGAATCACGAGCAGCGTCAGAATCGTCGATGTGATGACGCCGCCGATGACCGCTCGCCCGAGCGGAGCCCGGAAGTCGGCGCCCTCGCCCGCGCCGATCGCGATCGGCACCATGCCGGCAATCAGCGCGAAGGTCGTCATCAGGATGGGCCGCAGCCGGACGCGGCCTGCTTCGATGATCGCGTCGCGTCGTGACTTGCCGGATTCCTCGGACCACTTGGCAAAATCCACCAGGAGGATGGCGTTCTTCGCCACGATACCCATCAGCAGGATGACGCCGATCAGACTCATGAGATTGAGCGTCGACCCTGACACGAGCAGCGCGAGCATGACGCCGATGAGCGACAGCGGTAACGACAGCATGATCGCGAACGGCTCGAGGAACGATCCGAACTGAATGACCAGCACGAAGTACATCAGCAGGATCGCGAGGCCGAGCGCGGCGAGAATCTGACCGAAGACCTGCTTCTGGTCTTCGCTCTGTCCTCCGGTGTTGATGACATAGCCGGCAGGCAGCGGTACGGCGCTCGGCAGCCTGGCCTCGATGTCCTTGAGCACCTCATTGAGAGCGCGCCCCTGCGTGTTCGCCTGGATCGAGATGACACGCTCGCGATTGAGGTGATCGATTCGAGCGGGCCCGAGCCCCGTGCGGATGCGCGCGATCTGCCCGAGGGGCACCGGGAGGCTCTGTCCGTCTGGTCCTGGTACGAACAACGGCAGCGACGCCAGATCCTGGACGCGTGCACGTGCCTCGGGCGACAGGCGAACGTACACGTCGCGCGTCTTGCCCGTTGGGTCGACCCAGTCGCCAGAATCCAATCCGGCGAATGCCACGCGCAGTGCCTGCGCCGTCTGGCCGACGGTCACGCCGAGCGATCCCGCCAGTCCGCGATCAACGGCAATCTCCACTTCCGGCTTCTGTCCGCGCGTGGAGAGTCCGATGTCCACCGCGCCGGGCACCTTCCGGAATTCAGCCTCGATCAACGTGGCGAGCCGGTTCAGTTCCCGGCTGTCCTGCCCCTGCAACTGAAGCTGGATCTGCTTGGTGTTGTCGAACGACCCGTTTCCAAGGCTGGCGGTGACCCCACCAAGCCGCACGAGCTGGCTTCGCAGCGCCGCCTCGATCTCATGCTGTGCCCGCGCACGGGAATGCTTCGGGGAGAGGCGCACGTACACCATGCCCGTATCGACGGCTTCCGTGTTGCCGCCGATCGTCGTGTACGTGTACTGGACCTCCTTCATCGCGCGCGCCAGCGCCGCAGCTTCCTCTGCCTTCACCTTGGTGTAGGCCAGATTCGATCCCGGAGGCGTCTCGATGTTGATGAGCATCTCCGAGTTGTCGGACACCGGAATGAACTCGCCGCCGACGATCCCGAGTGCGGGAAGTGCCAGCGCACCGACCAGCGAGAGCACGGCAAGCGCCGCCATCGTGAAGCGATGGTCGAGCGCCCATCCAATCACGGTCTTGTAGCGATTCGCCTGCCGGTCGAACCAGTCGTTGAAGTGGACCAGCCAGCGCGAGATGAACCAGCGATCCTCGGTCCGCAAGTGCGGGTCAGGCCAGTACGCCGACAGCATCGGATCCAGCGAGAACGACACGAACAGCGACACGAGCACCGAGATCGCAATCGTCAGCGCAAAGGGCTTGAACCACTGGCCGGCCAGGTCGCCCATGAATGCCACCGGCACGAAGACCACCACGATCGAGAAAGTTGTCGCGGCCACGGCGAGCCCGATCTCTTCGGTGCCCTCATGTGCGGCGGTGTAATGGTCTTTACCCATTTCCACGTGCCGCACGATGTTCTCGCGAACCACGATCGCGTCGTCGATCAAAATGCCAATCGCCAGTGAGAGGCCGAGCAGCGACATCGTGTTCAACGTGAACCCGTAGGCCCACACGGCGACGAACGACGCCAGCACCGACACCGGCAGCGCGAGTCCGGTGATCACCGTCGAGCGCCAGGAGTTGAGGAACAGGAACACGACGAGCACCGTGAGCAGTGCGCCTTCGATGAGCGCGCTCTCGACGTCCGACACCGAGTCGGCAACTCTGGGACCGGCATCGCGCGCGATGACCAGCTCCACGCCCGGGGGCAAGGTCTTCCGGATCTCCACAATCCGGTCGCGCACACGGTCGGCGACGTCGGTCGTGCTGTACCCGTCGGCCTTGATGATGTCGATACCAACGGCATCGAGGCCGTTGTACATCGCGGCGGTGCGCGGTTCTTCGGTGCCGTCCTTCGCGACGGCCACATCGCCCAGCCGGACCAGCCGTCCGTTGCGCTGCGTGACGACGAGGCGCCCGAAGTCGGCGGGCGTGTCGAGGCGGCCGAGCAGCCTGATCGTCCGTTCGTCCAGACTGCCGGTCAGTCGGCCCACCGGGGCCGCAAGGTTCTGTGCCTGCACGGCCTGGACGACCTCGCCGACACCAACGCCAGCCGCTTGCATGGCACGCGGCTGCAGCTCGATCGTCATTTCGCGCTTGATGCCGCCTACGACGCGTACTTCAGCCACCCCGGCGACGCTCCGAAACTGACGCGTGAGCGCGGGAT
>JBKPMA010000628.1:0-3875 GCA_046731935.1 Acidobacteriota bacterium | reverse complement strand
GGTTGGACCCGCGCAATGGAGTAGCCGGCCGCCACGATCTGCGGCAGCTCGCTCGCCAGACTCTCAGGATTACACGACACATAGATCGCCCGCGGCGGCCGCAGTTCCTCGAACACGGCATCGAGCACCACGGCCGGACATCCCGACCGCGGTGGATCGAGGACGACGAGATCGGGCCGCTCGAGCGCAAACCGTCGGACCGCATCTTCCGCCCGGACCGCGATGAACCGCACGCGGCTCGCGTCGATCCGATTCAACCGCTGGTTCGTCCGCCCGTCCTCCACGGCCGCCCGGTTCTCTTCGACAGCAAGGACGCGCGCCCCCCGCAAGGCCAGCGGCAGCGCAAAGAGCCCGCTGCCGGAGTAGAGATCGAGGACGCTCGCAGGCGCGCCCGCCATGGCGAGGACCTCGTCCACCAGCAGCGCCGCCGCCTCCGGATTCGTCTGGAAGAAGGCTGTGGGCGACACGAGGAATGAGACCGTGCGGATCGTCTCGCGCACCTGCGGCCGGCCATGAATCCGGATGGTTTCGTCGCCGACCATGTACGGCCCCGGACGATCGTGAACATTCACGAACAGGCCATCCGGCGGATCCGCCGACGCGAGGAACGCGCGGAGCGGAGCGCGCAGCGCCTTGTCATTGCGCGTCACAACCAGCATGACAATCGCTTCCCGATCGTCGCGCGTGGTCCGGACGATGACGTGACGCAGCACATCGCGCGGACCGCTGCCAGCGGCACCCAGTCCCGCGCGCGCGAGACGGTCCCGCAGCGCGAACGCGAGCACGTTCGCCCGCGTGCTGTGCACCGGACACGTCTCGACGGGTACGACCGTGTTCGCGCCGGCCGCGAAATGACCCATCACGAAGCCGGATCCCCGGCGTGGCGGAGGACCGAAGACGAACGCGGCCTTGTGTCGGAAGTGCCACGGCATCCCGTCTGCGTCCGGCGTGGTCGGACGCATCGGCAGCACAGGTGGGGCGCCCCGCCCGAGCGATCCGCGGAGCAGCCGCTGCAGTTCGCGCTGCTTCATCAGCAGCTGTTCAGCGTAGGGCACGTCCTGCGTCTGACAGCCGCCGCACGTTCCGAAGTGAGGGCAGAGCATGGCGGAACTGTCAGCGATGGGCGGCAGGCTCCCGGCTGCAGGCTGCTGACATGACCCTCACGGGCGACCGCAGACTGCAGACTGCAGACCGAAGACCGAAGACCGAACACCTGCGAGCTACTGCGCCTGGGCGTCCGCCGGGTTGATGACGGCCTGAATTGCCGGCTCGTTCAAGTTCTCGAGCGTCACCATGACCACACCCGTGTCCACGGTCTTTGGAACCGTCTGGCCGCGCAGATGATCGACCATCGTCTTCACGCCCAGGTATCCCATGTTCACCGGGTTCTGAGCGATGAATCCCTTCAGCTCGCCCTTCTTCAGCGGCTCGATGAAGCTGGAGCTGTAATCGAATCCCACGAAGGTGATCGCACCAGCCTTGCCAATGTCCTGGAGCGCGAGCAGCATCCCGGCCGTTGACGATTCGTTCGGCGTGAAGATGCCGTCAACCTTGTCCGAGAACCGGTTCAGCAGATTCTCCGATGCGGCTTTGGCGGTGTCTCGAGTCGGTCCGGCGTACTGGTCTGCCGAGGCGATCGTGATGCCTGGGAACTTCGTCTTGGTTTCGTCGATGAATCCGGCTTCCCGTTCCTCGGTGGACGCCGATCCTTCCTGATACCGCAGGATGAGAACTCGGCCTTTGCCCTGCAGAAGCTCGCCCATCCGATCGGCAGCCAGGCGGCCGCCCTTGCCGTTGTCGGTCGAGACATAGCTGACGCCCTTCGAGGGATCGGCCAGCGCCGAATCGAAGATGACGGTGGGAATGCCAGCCTGACCGGCCTCCTCGACGGGCCGCAGCAGCGCATGACTGTCGAGCGGGGCCAGCACGATGCCGCTCACACGCTGACTGATGAATCCCTCGACGACCTGGACCTGCTGTTCGCGATCGTCTTCGCGGATGGGCGACTTCCAGAACACCTCGACGGGCACACCGGCCTTCTTGAACTCCGCGGCCGCCTTGTCGGCGCCGATGTGCACACGCTTCCAATGCTCGTGCGTGGCGCCCTTCGGGATGACCGCGACTCGAAACGTACCTGGCTGTTCCTGTTGACCGCGTCCGCAGCCAGTCGAGCCAACGGCGGAAGCGGCGATCAAAACGGCGACGATGGTTCGGCGGCGCATCACGTGTGTTCCTCCCAGACTCGAGCCAGCTCGACGATCACTGCGACCGCCTTCTCCATGTCCTGCACCGACACCCACTCGAGACGCGAGTGGAAGTTCTGTTCACCTGCAAAGATGTTTGGCGTCGGCAGTCCCATGAACGAGAGCCGCGATCCATCGGTTCCACCGCGGATGGCGCGTTCGTGGATGGTGACGCCTGCGCGCGTCATCGCCTCGCGCGCGCGGTCGACCACGATCGGGTGCTGGTCGATCACCTCGCGCATGTTGCGATACGACTCCTCGACCTGGAACTCGACCGAGGCGCCTGGCACACCGGCGACGACCTCCTGCGCGAGTGACTTCACCCACGCTTCCTTCTCCGCCAGGCCGGCTGTCACGAAGTCGCGCACGAGCAGTCTGACGCTGGTCTTGTCCACACTCGCTTGGACCACGTACGGGTGCACGTAGCCTTCGTACCCGTCTGTGGTCTCCGGCGAGAGGCGGTCGGGCGGCAGTCGCGTGATGAACGTCGCCGCCAGTTTGATGGCATTGATCATCCGGCCCTTCGCAAAGCCGGGATGCGTGTTGAAGCCTTTGAAGGTGACGATGATGGCGTCGGCCGAGAAGCTCTCGAATTCGAGCTCGCCGCGCGCGCCGCCATCGACGGTGTACGCGTACTGGGCGCCGAACCCCGCCACATCGAAGTACCGCGTCCCGGCGCCCACTTCCTCGTCGGGCGTGAACGCGATGCGGACGACGCCATGGGGAACGTCAGGATGCGTCACGAGATACTCGGCAGCGGCCATGATCGCCGCAACGCCGGATTTGTTGTCGGCGCCGAGCAGCGTCGTGCCAGAGGCCGTCACGATGTCGTGACCGATACAGTCGGCCAGATACGGTGAGTCGGCCGGACGAAGCACGGCGCTTGGATCGTCGGGCAGCGTCAGGTCGCGCCCGTCGTACTTCCGATGCACGATCGGGCGGACGCCGGCGCCGCTCATCTCGGGCGACGTATCGACGTGCGCGATGATGCCGATCACGGGGACGCCGGCCTTCGGGCTCGTGGCCGGGATCGACGCGGTGACGTATCCGTGCGTGTCGATCGCGGCATCGGTCAACCCAAGCTGCTGCAGTTCACCCACCAGATCCCGCAGCAGCACGAGCTGACCGGGCGTGCTCGGATACGTGTCAGCACCCTCGCGCGACTGCGTATCGTAGGCGACGTACTTCAAGAAACGTTCGAGCACCGACGTAGTCATGGCGTTGTCGATCGCGGCGCCTCGCCGCCATGGGGAGTCCGAGTCGCCTTCCTCCAGAGATACACGCAGAAAGCGACGAAGCCAAGCACCGAGACTGTCTGCGAAACGGGTTCGATGGCGAAAAATGGCGTCTGGATCAGATCTTCCCGATACCACGGGAACAATCGCAGCGCTGCGCCGATGACGCCGCCGAGCGCTCCGCCCGCCATGAAGCCCGAGGCCACGATGACGCCGCGTTCACGCTGGTCCCTTCCGGACTCGCCGGCAGCGTCGGCGCGCTTGATGACGTAGTGCGACAAGGCGCCGCCCACCAGGGCCGGCAAGTTCAGTTCGAGCGGCAGGTACATCCCCAGCGCAAAAATCAGCGCGGGCACGCGCAGCATTTCCATGCTGACCGCGATCGCCGCGCCCACAC
>JBKPMA010000627.1:0-11126 GCA_046731935.1 Acidobacteriota bacterium | reverse complement strand
CCATTGCACGTGCTTCGCGGCGCGATCGGGTTCGTTCCGCAGGAGCCGTTTCTCTTCTCCGACACGCTGGCGGCCAACGTGGCCTTCGGTCCCACTCTGACCGGACTTGAAGCGAAGGCACGCGAGCCGATCGTCCACAACGCATCGGCTGTCGCCCGCCTCGACAAAGACGTCGCAGATTTTCCCGTCGGCTACGACACGACGGTCGGCGAACGCGGCATCACGCTGTCAGGCGGGCAGAAGCAGCGGACCGCTCTGGCGCGGGCCGTCGCGCTCGATTCCCGCATTCTCATCCTGGACGATGCGCTGTCGGCCGTGGACACGTATACGGAAGAAGAGATCCTCGCGCGGCTGCGAGGCGTGATGCGCCAGCGGACCTCGCTCATCGTCTCGCACCGCGTCTCCACGGTTCGCGGCGCGGATCAGATTCTCGTTCTCGATGAAGGCCGGATCGTCGAGCGCGGCACGCACGACGAGCTCGTGAGTCAGGATGGGCTCTACGCGGCGCTCCATCGCCAGCAGCAGCTTGAAGAGGAGCTTCAAGAGAGCTGAGGGAAACAGAGATTAGACGTTAGGCATCAGAGATTAGATGATGCACGCCACCGCACGACTCTGGGCGGGTTTCTTCTAACCTCTAACATCCAATATCTAATCTCTGACCCCGCTCCCCCTGGGTGTTGTATTGACCAGCGACGACGAAGTTCTCGGTAAAGCCTACGACAACCGCTTGATGCGGCGGTTGCTGACGTACCTCTGGCCGTACAAGGTGCAGGCAGTGCTGGCGCTGCTCGCGATCATTGCGAACTCGGCGGCGCAGCTCGCCCCGCCGTATCTCACCAAGGTCGCAATCGATCGGTATATCGGCGCCGGAAACCTGGACGGACTGGGCGAGCTGGCGCTCGTCTACTGCGCCGTACTCCTGGCGTCGTTCGGGCTCGATTACGCGCAGACCTGGCTGATGCAGATGACCGGGCAGCGCATCATGTACGACCTGCGGACGGAGATCTACTCGCGCCTGCAGAGGCTGGATCTGCGCTTCTACGACCGGAACCCGGTCGGGCGGCTGATGACGCGCGTGACGAGCGACGTGGACGTCCTGAACGATCTGTTCACGTCCGGCGTCATCGCGATCTTCGGCGACGTCTTCACGCTGGTCGGGATCATGATCGTGCTGCTGGTGATGGACTGGCAGCTGGCGCTCATCAGCTTCGCGGTGCTCCCGCTCATCGTGCTCGTCACGCAGTGGTTCCGGCGGAACGTCCGCGACTCGTACCGCACGGTGCGCACCTGGATTGCGCGCATCAACGCCTTCCTGCAGGAAAACATCACCGGCATGACGACGGTGCAGCTGTTCCGGCGCGAGGGAGTGAACTTCGCGCGGTTCGACGACATCAACGGCAAGCACCGCGACGCCAACATCGATTCGATCTTCTATTACGCCGTCTTCTACCCGGCGATCGAAATCGTCGGCGCCATGGCAGCGTCGCTCATCATCTGGTACGGCGGCCTGCGCGTGATTGCGGGCACGCTCACGCTCGGCGCGCTCGTCGCGTTCCTGCAGTACTCGTCGCGCTTCTTCCGGCCGATCAGCGACATGTCGGAGAAGTTCAACATCCTGCAGAGCGCGATGGCCTCGTCGGAACGGATCTTCAAGCTGCTGGACGAGCCGATCGTGATTCACGACACGCCAGCGCCCGCTCGCCGCGATCCGGCGAAAGCTCCGCACATCGTGTTCGACCACGTGTGGTTCGCCTACAACGGCGAGGACTACGTGCTGCGCGACGTCTCCTTCGAGGTCCGTCCCGGCCAGCGCATCGGCATCGTCGGCGCGACCGGGTCCGGCAAGACGACGATGATCAACCTGCTGATGCGGTTCTACGACGTCAGCAAGGGGCGGATTCTGGTGGACGGCGTGGACATCCGCGAGCTCGCGATCGAGGACGTGCGGGCCATGTTTGCGCTCGTCCTGCAGGACGTGCATCTCTTCTCGGGCACCATCGAATCGAATGTCCGCCTCGGCAAGCCGCTCGATCGGTCCGACGTGACGCGCGCGGCGACGGCCGTCCGTGCCCAGCGGTTCGTGGACCAGCTGCCCGAAGGGCTCGATACGCGGCTTGGCGAACGCGGGACGACGCTCTCGGTCGGTCAGCGCCAGCTGCTCTCATTTGCGCGCGCACTGGCCTTCGACCGCCCCGTGCTCGTCCTCGACGAGGCGACGTCGAGCGTCGATACCGAAACCGAGGTCATCATCCGCGAGGCGCTGGAAGTGCTGATGCGGGGACGGACGACCGTCGCGATCGCCCATCGCCTCTCGACGATCCAGGACATGGACACGATCCTGGTGCTCCACAAAGGCGTCCTGCGCGAGAGCGGCACGCACCAGGAGCTGCTCGCGCGGCGAGGGATCTACTTCAAGCTGTATCAGCTGCAGTTCAGGGATGCGGTTCAACGGACCGCTTAGATCAGATATTAGAGGTTGGATATTAGCGGCTAGGTTGTGTCGCGCTGCGGCCCAATCTCTAACCTCTAATCTCTGACTTCTGCCGGGCTGTCATCGCCGCTGCCAGGCAGCGTACTGAGGGGTACCTGTTTCTCCAGATCGGCAGGCAGGGGAGGCTGCGGCTGGGCCTCGGCTTCACGGCGGCGGAACAGCCGATCGATGATGCCCGGCGAGCTGGCTTGCGGATTCCAGCCTAAACGCAAGACGCCCACGTTGACGCCCGTGCGGCCGAACGCCAGCGCCTCGTGGCAACTCCACATGTAGAGATCGAGGTGGCGGCCCTGCACCTTCGGGCCCGTGTCCATCACGGTGTAGACGCCGTCGTGGCGCGTGCCGGGCGCATCCACCTGAAGAACGGTACCGACGGGCAGCAGGTCGGGATCCGCGGCCGCGATACCCGATCGCACGTTGACGCCCGATGCCGTCGTCGTGCCCTTGCAGTACGCGGTGGCGCTGAAGAGCAGCCGGCTGCCCGCGCGCGGTTGGGCCTCTGTCACGCCAAGTGCGGCAGGTATGGCGAACCGCGAGTCGAGAATCGTCGCTTCGTACAGCCACACGAATCCGACCGCGACCACGGACGTCGCCAGCACTTTGCGCCAGAAAGATCGTGAGATGTTCAGCACGCGTCAGCCTGGCCCGAAATGCGAAAAACCAGCCGGCACGGCCACCGCCTCGCGTTCGTGACGGATGGTCACGCCCGAGCCCTGAGCTACCGTCCCAATCCGCGTTATCGGCAATCCTCCGAGTCGTCGTGCGACGTTCCGCAGGCGGCCCTGCCGCCGTGCGGAAACCGTAAACAAGAGCTCGTAGTCGTCGCCGCCGGCCAGGGCCGCGGACGACGCACTGGCTCCGGACTGCTCGAACCACCGTGCGGCGTCAGGATCGATTGGTAGCGCACGGTCGATGTCGATCGCAACGCCACTGGCTTCGGCCACCTGCTCGAGCGCGTCAGCGAGTCCGTCGCTGAGATCCATGCAGGCACTGGCGACCTGAGCACGGCCGAGCTCACGGCCGAGCCGTGTTCGAGGTTGCGGCCGCAAATACCAACGCCTCGGACCCGTGTCGGGCGGGGCATCCGGCGACGCCACAGACTGTTCCAGGCCTGCACGTCCCGCGCCAACGGCTCCGCTGACGAAGACGAGGTCCCCGGGCCGTGCGCCGCTTCGCGTCAGCACCTTCCGACGATGGACTGTACCAATCGCGGTCACGTCCACGACGAGTGGTCCCGGCGACCGCGACAGGTTCCCCCCGACAATCGTCGTCTTTTCTCGTTCGGCGAGAGCCAGGACGCCCTCGATGAGCGCGTCGAAGTCGGCGAGCGGCAGCGCCGGGGGCAGCACGAGTGAGAGCGTGGCCAGGCGCGGCGCGGCCCCCATGGCCGCGAGATCGCTCAAGTTGACGGCAAGGGCCCGGTGGCCGATCGCATCCGGCGGGACGAAGCGGCGGTCGAAATGGACGCCTTCGACGAGCACGTCCGTCGTGATCACCTCCGACAGGTTCCGTGGTGGTGCCACGACTGCCGCATCGTCACCAGGTCCGACCTGCAGCCAGTCGGGAGCAGCGCTCAGCCGCGCTCGAATCCGCGCGATCAGCGCTCGCTCGGAGCTGTCGCCAACGGCTCCGCCAGTGGTCATTTGGCGAAATCCACCGCCCGCGTCTCCCGGATCACAGTGACCTTGATCTGTCCGGGATACTCGAGCTCGTTCTCGATGCGCCGCGCGATGTCTTTCGAGAGCCAGATCGCTTCTTCATCGCTGATGCGCTCGCTCTCGACCATGATGCGAATCTCGCGGCCGGCCTGCAGCGCAAATGACTTCGACACGCCCTTGAACGAATCGGCAATCCCTTCGAGCTTCTCGAGCCGTTTCACGTACGACTCGAGGATGTCGCGGCGTGCGCCGGGGCGCGAGGCAGAGATCGCGTCGGCGGATTGCACGATCATGGCCTCGAGCGACGGCCAGTCGATGTCCATGTGGTGCGCCGCAACGGCCAGCAGCACGGGTTCCGATTCGCCATGCTTCTTCAGGTAGTCGAGGCCGAGCTCGAGGTGTGTGCCCTGCAGCTCGCGATCGATGCCCTTGCCGATGTCGTGCAGGAACGCGGCGCGGACCGCGACGTTCGAATCGAGCCCGAGCTCGCGCGCCATGATGCCGGCGAGGAATGCCACCTCGCGCGAGTGATTGAGGACGTTCTGTCCGTAGCTCGTACGGAACTGCAGCCGGCCCATCATCTTGAGGATCTCGGGATGCAGATCGTGCATCCCGAGCTCGAAGGCTGCGGCTTCACCATCCTTGCGGATGGTTTCTTCCATTTCGGTCTTGACCTTCTCGACGACCTCTTCGATCCGCGCGGGATGGATGCGTCCGTCGGCGATCAGCCGCTCGATCACGCGGCGCGCGATCTCACGGCGGAACGGATCGAACGCCGACAGAATGATCGCGCCTGGCGTGTCGTCGACGATCAGATCCACGCCGGTCGCGAGCTCGAGCGCGCGGATGTTGCGTCCCTCGCGGCCGATGATGCGACCCTTCATGTCGTCGCTTGGCAGGTCGACGACAGAGACGGTCGTCTCGTTCGCGTGCTCCGCGGCGCAGCGTTGAATGGCCTGAGTGATGATCGATCGCGCTTGCACCTGCGCCTGCTCACGCGCTTCGGATTCGAGGCGCTTTACGAGATTGGCCGCATCGCGCCGGGCATCCGCTTCGATCTGCTTCATCAGCAGTTCGCGCGCCTCGTCGCTTGTCAGTCCTGACACGCGTTCGAGCTCGCGCTGCTGTCGGGCCACGAGCTCTTCGTAGCGGCGAGCCGCCGCTTCGGACGCTTTCTCGCGTTCGTTGAGCGCCGCCTGGCGCGCGCGTGCGTCGGCGTCGGCGCGCTCGGCGGAGGCGAGCTGCTCGGCCAGGGCCAACTCGCGTTTGGTGAGGATCTGCTCCATCCCGGCGATTTGCTGCCGGTGATCGCGCGCGTACTGCTCCGCCTCGAGGCGCAGCTCGTGCGCGCGCTCCTTGGCTTCGAGGAGGGCCTCTTTGCGGCGGGTCTCGACCTCGCGCTCGGCCTCACGCAGTACGCGCGACGCCTGCTCCTCGGCCTTGCCGACCGTTTCCGCCGCGATGCGGCGGCGGTTGGCGACCCAGTATGCGAAGACCGCAGCGCCCGCTATCAGCGGGACGATCGCTTCGGTGACGTAGGTGACGAAACCACCACCCATGCTGTCCTCTCTCGGAACCGCTGGGGAGGTTCCGGCAATCGGTCGGCGGACCGGCCGGGGCGCGTGATGAATCTGAACGACCCCGGCCCCACGACCTGGGGCCACGCGCCGACGTATGAGGAATGGGGGCGAATAAGAAAACGCCCCGCTTTGCCGTGTGGGGGGGTCGAATGAACCTGCTAATGCAGGTGGAACCGCTTGTGAGTGCCGTTCGCTAGGCTTCCTCGCAGCGGAGGCGTGCACACGTAACGGCGTTGCGATTCGCTTTTGTGAAGCGTTGGCTCAAACGAGCCCCCGAACCATCACGGGCAAAGCAGAAGCACCCCGATCGTAGCCCGCGAGCGGAGCACCGTCAAGGCGCTCACGCGTCGCATGACTGCGTCATCTTGCACGCATCAGCGCGGGGCTTCGTTCGCCGCGTCTTGCAGCACCGCATCGACGATCTGTTCGAGCGCCATCGCGCGCTCGCCGACACTCTTCGCGCGGAGCTCCGCGGCGTGCCGGCACCGGAACACTTCGTCGGCGATGTTCAATGCCGCGAGGACGGCCAGCCGCAGCGAGTCGTGCGAGGTGCCGCTCTCGGCTGCGGTGCGCATCTTGTCTTCGACGTACGACGCCAGTTCGGCGATGTACGCCGGATCCAGCGCGCTCCGGATTGGATAGCGCTGACCCTGGATCACGACCGGAACGATGCGCTCTGAAGTGTCAGGCACGGTCGTCGGCTAGGGCTGGCTGCAGACGCAGCCCGAACTCACAGGTTGAGTGCCTCGAGCTGCTCGAGCATCTCGCTCACGCGCCCGCGGATCACGTCGCGCTCTTCACGCAGCATCGTCAGCTCGGCGCCAGCGCCTTCGGATTCGGCGATCTGTGCTTCGAGCGTGGCGACCGTACGGGTGAGCCGAGCGTTCTCGTCGCGGAGCGTTGTCTGTTCACCGCGCAACTGCTCGACCATGTGGACGAGCATCTTCATCTTTTCTTCCAGACGATCGATGGGCTCGAAATCCACGGAACGAGTGAGCGTCTTTGCCATGTGTCGCGTCCTAGCGTCCTAGCGCTGTACCGCGCCATGCGCGCGGCTGAGCGTCTGCAGAATGTCGTCCATCGCGCGCTGCACCTCCGCATCGGTCAGCGTGCGATCGGCAGCCTGGAAGGTCAGGCGGTACGACAGACTCACGCGTCCGTCGCCCACGCCCTTTCCCTGATAGCGGTCGAACTCGCGCACGCGCACGAGCGTCGCCGGCGCCGCCGACCGAATGGTGTCACGAACTTTCGTCGCGAGCAAGGTGTCGTCGACGACGATCGAGATGTCCCGGACGATCGCGGGGTGACGCGGGGGCGAGACGACGGAAAGGATGCGGTCGAACTGCATCGCCGGCAGCGGCGCATCGAGATCGAGCTCGGCTACGTAGAGCTCGGCCTGAGCGGGCAGATCGTGCGCTGCCGCAATGCGCGGGTCGAGCAGACCCACCGTGCCGAACGGAATCCGCCGGCCAGCGTCGGCGACCACGTCAACGGCGGCCGCGCGGCCACGCACGAGGAACGGCCGATCGGCCGTCGCGAACGCGACCTCGAGGCCGAGTCCGCCGGCGAGAGCCTCGACGGCTCCCTTGATATCGAAGAAATCAGCCGCTCGCGTGGATCCGCTCCAGTGCTGACGAGCGCCGCTGCCCGTCCAGGCGAGGCCCAGCGTGCGCCGTTCTCCAGCGGCCGTGGTGAACACCGTACCGAGCTCGAACAGCTGGACGTCGTCCTGGCCGCGGCGCCGGTTGTGGGCGACGGACTCGACGAGGCCCGGCAGAAGCGACGGGCGAAGCACGGCGAACTGTTCCGAGAGTGGGTTCAGGATCTCGACCGTCGTGTCCGGTGAGGCGAAGGCCGCGGCGCGCTCGCGTGCGATGAACGAGAATGTGACGCTTTCATGAAACCCCTCGGCGCCGGCCAGCCGGCGCACGAGCCGATCGCGCTCGAGGCGGCGATTGGGACGCGCGGGCACGACGTCGAGCGTCGGGAACGTCGTCGGAAGGCGGTCGTAGCCGACGTGACGTGCGACGTCTTCGACGAGGTCCACGTCGCGGGCGACATCGACGCGCCACGAAGGGACTTCGACGTCGAGGACGCCTGAGGCCTGCGAGCGCGGCGTGAAGCCGAGCCCGGTGAGAATCCGCTGGACGTCTGGTGCGTCCACCCTGAGCCCAAGCACGCGCTCGATCGTTTTGGGGGCGAGCGAGACGTGGCGGCGGGCCCGAGGCGCTGGATGCGCGTCGATCCATCCGGACTGCACCGTTCCAGCACCAACCTGCTCGAGGAGCCAGCAGCAGCGCGCCAATGCTGCCGGCGGGCCCTCGGGATCGGTGCCGCGCTCGAAACGATACGAGGCCTCGGTCGAGAGCCCGAGCTTCTTACTCGTCCGGCGCACGCCGTTGGCCTCGAAGCAGGCGCTCTCGAGCGCGATCGTCTGCGTGCCGGCGGTGACTTCGCTCGCGGCGCCGCCCATGACGCCAGCAAGCGCGACGGCCGACCGATCGTCGGCGATCACGAGCATATCGCCGGCGAGCGTGCGGTCCTGGCCGTCGAGCGTCTCGAGGTGTTCGCCGTTTTTCGCAAGCCTGACGTGCAGCGCGCGGCCGGCCAGGCGATCGAGGTCGAACGCATGCATCGGCTGACCAACTTCGAGGAGCACGTAGTTGGTCACGTCCACGATGTTGTTGATCGGACGGACACCCGCGGCGGTGAGCCGCTGCTGCATCCAGTCGGGCGACGGGGCGACCTTGATCGACGCCGTCGCGCCGCAATAGCGCGGGCAGCGCGCGGCGTCCACGATCGCCACGCGCAGTTCACCTGCGCGCGACGGATCGGACGGTCCAAGGTCGCGGAGCGGCGGAGGCTTGAAGGCGGTCCGGTAGAGCGTGGACACCTCACGCGCGATGCCGATGACGTTCAGGCAGTCAGGGCGATTGGCCGTGATTTCGAGATCGATGACGGCGTCGGTGGACGTGTCTGCCGCGCCGGGCGGCGGCTCGACGGACGCGACCTCGAAGCCGGCCATGTGCAGATCGGCCGCCAGCTTCGAGGGAGCCACCGGGACGTCCACGAAGTCGCGGAGCCAGGAGACCAGGATCCTCACACCGGGAACTGCTCCAGGAAGCGCAGGTCGTTTTCGTAGAACTGGCGGATGTCTTCGACGCCGAAGAGCAGCAGCGCGAGCCGCTCGATGCCGACGCCGAAGGCGAAGCCGGTCACGGCGGCGCTGTCGTAGCCCACGGCTTCGAACACCGCCGGATGCACCATCCCGCAGCCGAGCACTTCGATCCAGCCGGTTTTCTTGCACATGGCGCAGCCGGCGCCGCGGCACGTCCGGCAGCCGATGAACACATCGGCGCTCGGCTCGGTGTACGGGAAGAAGCTCGGACGGAACATCACGGGCGTTTCCGGGCCGAACAGCTCACGCAGGCATCCGATCAACGACCCTTTCAGATCGCCCATCGTTACGCCCTCGCCCACAACCAGCCCTTCGACCTGCTGGAACATCGGCGTGTGCGTGAGATCCAGATTGTCGCGGCGGTACACGCGGCCTGGTGCGATCACGCGCACGGGCGGCCGATGCTGCTGCATGTAGCGGATCTGCATCGCCGACGTGTGCGTGCGGAGCAGCGTCGCCGCACGCGAATCGCGTGCGGGCGCATCGACCTGCGCCTGCAGCCCGCCCGTCGCCAGTTCGTCGGGCGTCTCGGCGCCGACCGGCCACACCGGACGCGAGAACGGCTGTTTCAGGTACAGCGTGTCCTGCATGTCGCGCGCGGGATGATCCGGCGGCATGTTCAGCGCTTCGAAGTTGTGGTAGTCGTCCTCGGTCTCAGGACCGTCGAGAATTTCGTAGCCCTGGCGCGCGAAGATGCCTTCGATCCGCTCGCGGAGATACGTCAGGGGATGGCGATGACCGATGACGGGCCGGCGGCCGGGGAGCGTGACATCCACGGCGCCTGCCGGGGGCCGTGCCGACGCGACGGATTCGAGCTTGGCCGTCAGCGCGGCTTCGATGACCTGCTTGAGCTCGTTGGCCTGTTTACCAAGCTGGGGACGCTCGTCCGCGGGCGCGGAGGCGAGGTCCTTCATCAACGCCGCGATGGCGCCGCCCTTCCGTCCGAGAAACCTGTCACGGAGCGCTTTCAGATCCTGTTCGGAGGCGGCCTGTGCGAGGGCCTCATCGAACTGGGCACGAAGGCGATCGATGGAGGACATCAGAGGGAGGACGAGCGAGCAATGACGAATGCAGACTGATGATTGACGATTGACCCTCGGCGCACGTTCGGCACTTGGGGGTTATTCGTCATTCATCAATCTGCAGTCGTCAATGATGTGATCGGGCTCTCAGGCCGTGGCCTTGTGCGCTTTCGCTTGCTCGGCGAGCTTGGCGAACGCGGCCGGCTGCGTCACTGCGAGATCGGCGAGCATCTTCCGATCGAGCTCGACGCCAGCCACTTTGAGGCCGTTCACGAACTGACCGTACGTGAGTCCGTTCTCGCGTGCCGCGGCGTTGATCCGGACGATCCACAGGCGGCGGAAGTCGCGCTTCTTGTTGCGGCGCCCGACGAAGGCATACTTGAGCGCCGTGTCGCCCGCCTCTTTCGAGAAGCGATACAGCTTGCTCTTGTTGCCGAAGAATCCCTTCGTCCTGGCGAGCAGCTTCTTCCGCTTCGCGCGCCGGACTGTTCCACGTTTGACTCGAGGCATCTCTTCTTCCTTACGCGTGCAGTGACGATTGCGGATTGACGAATGACGGTTGGGCGATGATTGCACGACGGGCCGGTCGTTCGAGCCTATTCGTCAACCACTCATTCGTCATTCAACATTGCCCGTGTCTATTTGTACGGAAGCATCCGCTCCAGCTTGTGCGCTTCCGAGTCGGAGACTTCCACGCTGCCGCGCAGGTGGCGCTTCCGCTTGGTCGTCTTGCTGGTCAGGATGTGCCGCTTGAAGGCGGCGCTCCGTCGAAACTTGCCGGAGGCGGTCTTCTTGAACCGCTTCGCGGCACCACGATGGGTCTTCATTTTCGGCATGACTCTAACTCTCGTCGCCGGCCGGCGGAAGCCCTGCTCCCTCGGCCACGGGCTGCGGGCGCGCGGCGCCGGCAGCGGGTGAAGGCGCCGGCCGACGCTGATCGGCGACTGGCGCGCTGGTCCGGCGCGCCGACTTGCCGTCGGCTTTCTGCGCCAGGATGGTGTGCATCTGGTTGCCTTCTTGCCGCGGCGACGATTCGGCGACCGCTACATCGACCAGTTCGCCAATCAGACGCTCGAGAATCCGGCGTCCGATTTCCGGATGCGCCATCTCGCGTCCTCGGAAGAACACCGTCGCCTTGACCTTGTCTCCCTCGGCCAAGAAGCGCTCGATGTGCTTCTTCTTGAACTGGTAGTCGTG
>JBKPMA010000626.1:0-5795 GCA_046731935.1 Acidobacteriota bacterium | reverse complement strand
TATCGGAGGATCGGCGCTCGGCGTCCTGGGACGCTGGTGCAAGCCGTAGGCCGGTCGCCCGTCCAGTTCTGGAACAGGCCGCCCGTTCGTGGTCGCCCCCTGCAGGGGGCTCCCGGTGTGTCTGACGTCCGCCCTTACAAGTAGACGCCAATTTCCGCTGTCGTCGTTGCTGCCGCCGCTGGGTTGACGGCCGACGCGGGAGAGTAGCACGGCACCCTGGACGGGTCAACGGTTAGAACTGTAACCCTTGTTTAATCAATAAATACAGCCGTTACGGACGCCAGGATGCGTAGTCGAAGATCCGCTGAGCCTCACCAAGATCCCTGGCCGATGGCGTCACGATTGTCTTCTCGCCGATCACAATCCGGGTGCCCGCCTTGAGTGCCATTCTGACGTCATCTTCGCAAACAAAGTCTGCCGGACGTGCGACTCCTGTCCCGCCGGACGGGGAAGTTGGCGGTGGCGGTGCAACGGTGGGAAGAGCACCTGAATTCGGAATGCGGGGCGCGGAATTCGGAATTGAGGGTGCCGAATCGGGCACTGGCATCGGCGGCCGCATGCCACGCGTTTTCAGGAACTCGTCAATCCGGCTGCTCAACGACTCGGAGCTGATACCCGCTGGCGTCGGGCGTGGAGGCCCCTGGAGCAAGGCTGGCGCTGGAACGGCAGACGAGGGCTTGGCTGAAGCAGCCTTGGCGTAGGAGGCCGCGGGACGGACCTCATATGCGAGCCGCTTGATGTTCAACAGATGGCGCGGCGTGATGTTGTCAGACGTGATGTTGCCGCCGTAGCCGCCACACCCCAACGTCATCGCCGGATCCAGTCCCGTCGTCAAACCAATCGATCCATGCGTCGTCGGCGTGTTGACGACAATGCGGAAGGCAGGCTTCTTCAGTCCGAACTCGAGGATGACTTGCTCGTTCTGCGAGTGGATCGACATGGTGTGGCCCATGCCGCCGTATCGCAGAATCTGGATGCAGCGCTCGCAGCCCTCGCGCCAGTCCTTCACGATGTAGTACGACAGCACAGGACAGAGTTTTTCGATCGACAGGGGATAGTCGCGTCCGACGCCTTCGAGTTGTGCGATGAGCACGCGGGTCTCGGGCGGCACACGGATGCCCGCTTTCTCGGCGATGAACGTGGCGGTGCGTCCGACGAGGGCAGGATTGGGCAGCCGCTGCGGCGACACGAGCACACGGGCGACGGCGTCAGCTTCCGCCTGCGACAGGAAATACCCGCCATTCTGCTTGAACGCGTCGCGCGCGGCGCTCTCGACGGCTTCGTCGACAACGACCGAGTTTTCAGACGAGCACAGCACGCCGTTGTCGAACGTCTTGCCCGTCACGATGTCGCGAACGGCTTTCGGCACGTCGGCGGAGCGTTCGATGTAGGCGGGTGCGTTCCCGGGTCCCACACCGTAAGCCGGTTTCCCGGCACTGTAGGCCGCGCGAACGAGGCCCATGCCGCCGGTCGCGAGTATCACCGCGACCTCGCGCGTCTTCATCAGTTCCTGCGTGCCTTCCAACGACACGTTCGTCATCCACAGGACCGAGTCGGGCGGGGCACCGGCCTGTTTGGCGGCGTCGGCCATGATCTCGGCGGTGCGGCTGATGCAGCGGACGGCGGCGGGATGCGGGCTGAGGACGATCGCGCACCGCGCTTTGAGCGCAATCAGGATCTTGTAGATGGCCGTGGACGTCGGATTCGTCGAAGGAACGATCGCCGCGACGACGCCGAACGGTTCGGCAATGTCCACGACCTTTCGGCTCTCGTCGCGAGCGACCACGCCCACCGTGCGCATCGGACGAATGAAGGCGTGCACACGCTCCGCGGCGAAGCGATTCTTCTGCACCTTGTCCGCCACAACGCCGTAGCCGGTCTCGTCAACCGCCAGTTGGGCGAGCACCTCCGCCTGTGGTGCCACTGCAGCCGCCACCGCGTCGACGATGGCGTCGATCTTTTCCTGCGAGTATTCGGCGAGGATGAGTTGGGCAGCGCGCGCGCGACGCGCGAGCGCTCGTGCTTCCTGCACGGACGCCAGGTCTTTGTCGGTCGGTGCGGGCGCGGTGTCCAAAGCCATCGGAGGGCGGTCAGCGAATCGTCATTCGCCAATCTGCAGCCGTCAGTACACGGCCTTTACTTGGGTAACACGCGTTCGACTTCGCCGTGCGGCCGCGGGATCACATGCACGGAGACGAGCTCGCCGACACGCCGGGCCGCTGCCGCGCCGGCATCGGTCGCAGCCTTTACGGCGCCGACATCGCCGCGAATCATCACCGTGACGTACCCCGCGCCAATGTACTCTTTCGCAATCAAAACGACGTTGGCGGCCTTCACCATTGCGTCAGCGGCTTCGACGGACCCGATCAGTCCGCGTGTTTCGACCAGCCCGAGCGCATCCTGCGCCATGCTTCCTCCGGAACGCGGCGACTCTAACATGGTTGCCGAGGTGACGACAACGGCGCTATCATACGATGTATTCGAGAGTTGCCGCCGTTTTGCGGACCGCACGACGCTCCTGCACATCCATCGACATGACCCGAATCGACCGCGTCCTCATTTGTGCCCTCGTCCTGTCTCTGCCATTGGCGAGCGCGTGCCGCCGCAAGCAGGAGAACCTGCCCCCGGTGGCCACCGCCGCCGTGGCCTTCAATCACCCCAAGGCTCCGTTGGGCAGCCCGCTCGACGTCACCTATAAGTTCACTGTCGCGGCCAACGCGCCAGCCTTCGGTCAGGACTACTGGGTGATGGTTCATTTCCTGGATGCCGACCAGGAGCTCATGTGGACCGACGATCACGTTCCCGCCATTCCGACGTCTCAATGGAAGCCGGGGCAGGTGATCGAGTACAAGCGCACGCTCTTCGTGCCTGTGTACCCGTACATCGGCGTGGCGACGGTTCAGATGGGACTGTATTCGCCGAAAGACGGGAAACGGTTGACGCTGACGGGCGACGACAACGGACAACGAGCCTACAAGGTCGGCACACTGACCCTGTTGCCCTCAGCCGAAAACGTCTTCGTCATGTTCAAGGACGGATGGAATTCGCCGGAGGTCGCTCCTGACAACGCGACCGTGCAATGGCAGTGGACGAAGAAGATTGCCGTGATTGCGTTCCGGAATCCGAAGCGGGAGAGCACGTTATACCTCCAGGCCGACAATCCCGGGACGACGTTCACGGAACAGCAGTCGGTGCAGGTGCAGGTGAATGGCCAGACGGTCGATACCGTAACCATCACCCCGAAACGGGAAATCATCCATCGCACGCAGATTCCCGCCGCGGCACTCGGCACCGGCGACATGGCCGAAGTGCGGCTCGTGGTAGACAAGACGTTCGTTCCTGCGCTGATGCCCGGGTCCAACAATCGCGACAACCGCGAGCTGGGCATCCGGGTGTTCCACGCGTTTATCGAGCCTCGCCCCTGAACCGTATGCGCGTGACATCGCCGACGCTGTTCGTCGCCTGGAGCCTCACGGCGGTTGCCGTGGTGGCCGGCGCGCGGCCGGCATCGGCGGAGATCGTAACGCTCTCGACGGGGCGCACGCTGTCGGTGAAGCAGCACCGCGTCGAAGGTGACCAGGTCGTTCTGGACCTGCGTGGAGGCGGCGAGATCGTTTGCGATCAAACGCTCATCGCTCGCATCGATCCTGACGAAGTGCCGTATCCAGAGCCCGAAGACATCGTCGCGCCTCCGACGCCGAGTCGTGCGCTGGCCGCCGATGCGCCGTTTCAGGCGCTGATCACGGCTGCAGCGGACAAGTACCGTCTCGATGCGCGGCTGCTGGCCTCGGTCATTCGCGCCGAATCGAACTTCGGTCCCCGTGCCCGGTCGCGGAAGGGGGCGATGGGGCTGATGCAGCTGATGCCCCGGACGGCGCGTCAATACGCGGTTGACGATCCCTACGATCCGGCAGCGAACATCGATGCGGGCGCTCGACACCTGCGCACGTTGCTCGATCGATTCGAGCTTCCCGTCGCGTTGGCGGCCTACAACGCCGGCGAGGGCGCCGTACAGCGCTTTGGCGGCGTGCCCCCCTTCGCTGAAACACGCGCCTACGTGCGGCGCATTCTCAAGACGGTTCCCCAGCTCAAGGCAGGCCGCTAGGCCCGGCCGTGCGTCTCTCTTAGGTGTTGGCCAGTCGAGATCTGCCTCGGCCGATATTGAGAGACTAGAGGCGGGAGACTCGAGATTCGGAGAAGAGGGGTCAGCCGCTCGCGGTCTATCGCGGAGCGCGGACCCCAGGGTCCGGACGACTGAGGGGCCGAAGACCGGGTATAATCCCGCTGCCAGACACAGTCCCTTAAGCTGTATCTGTTCAACCGTTTGCGATGGAATTCCAATGCAGGCTCGTCAGCGTCACCGGCCAAGTCACTGAAGGTGTGTACGCCGCCGACAGTGAAACGAGCCTGCGGCATGAGCTGGAAGAGCGCGGCATGCACGTGCTGGCACTCCAGCCCAAGGGTGCCCTCGGCCGCTGGTCATTCGCGCTGCCGCGGCGGCGCCGCATTCCCACTCGAGAATTCCTCGAGTTCAATCAGGAGCTCGCGACGCTGCTCAAAGCGGGGATGCCGTTGGTGCAGTCGCTGGATTTGCTCCGGAGCGGTGTCAAAGACGAGGTCTTCCGTCCTGTGCTCGACGCGGTCCACGACCGCGTCAAGGCCGGCACGGCACTCAGCGACGCCTTTGAAGAGCACGGCGAGCTGGTGCCGCGCGTATACACGGCGTCGCTCCTCGCGGGCGAGCGAAGCGGCAGCCTCGAGACCGTGTTGCGCCGTTACGTGGCCTACGCTCGCCTCATAGGCGCGGTCCGGCGCAAGACGCTGTCGGCGCTCATTTATCCCGCCGTGCTCGTGACGCTCGCCGTGGTCGTGGTGTCGATCATCGTGCTGAAGCTCGTGCCGGCGTTCTCGGATTTCTACGGCAGCTTCCACGCCGAGCTGCCGCTCACGACGCGGATCATCGTCCGAGGCTCCACACTTCTGAGCCGGAACCTGCCGCTCGTCGTTATCGCGATCGCCAGTGCGGCTGTTTCCGCGTACGTGTGGGTGCGTCGCCCCGGACATCGGATGCGCCTGGATCGCATCCTGCTGGGGCTGCCGTATGTCGGCGACGTCGCGAGAAAGTTCGCCGTCTCGCAGCTGGCGCGGACGCTTGGCACCCTGCTCGGCGGGGGCATCCCGCTCGTGAAGGCGCTCGAGGTGGCGGCGCAATCAGTGGGCAACCGCTACGTCGCGCAACAGCTCGAAGGCATGGCGCAGGAAGTCCGTGAAGGGCAGAGCCTGGCGGCGACGATGCGGACACGTACGGTGTTTCCGGACGTCGCGATCAAGATGACGGAAGTCGGCGAGGCTACCGGCGCGTTGCAAGACATGCTGAACAGCCTGGCTGATTTCTACGACGAGGAAGTCGCGACGAACCTGGAACGATTCATCACCCTTGTCGAGCCCGTGCTGCTCATCACGATGGGCATCGTGATCGCGGCGCTGTTGCTCGCCCTGTATATGCCGTTGTTCCAGTTGTCGTCGGTGGTGTCGTGAGCGGCGGATTTTCAGGAGTGTCTTGACGTGGACGGTGAGCGACCGACATCCGCGACGTTGCCGGATCCAGCCAGCCTGGATCTGATCGCGCCGGAACAGCACCTGGCCGAAATCGCGCATGCGCGCCGGCTGGCGGAACGTTATCTGCTCGAGTTCGTCGACATGGAGCACTTCCACATCGACCACGAGCTGTTTCAATCGATCCCTGCGGACCTGATGCTGCGCTACGGATTCGTGCCGTACCGCCGCGACGGGGG
>JBKPMA010000625.1:0-4164 GCA_046731935.1 Acidobacteriota bacterium | reverse complement strand
GGCCGCGTGCTCCCGCGGCACCTCCAGATCATCTTCGAGATCAATCAGCGGCTCGTGGACGACGTGAGGCGGCGCTGGCCCGACGACGAGAGCCGCGTGTCGCGGATGTCGATCGTCAGCGAAGGCCACGACAAACACATCCGGATGGCCAATCTCGCGGTTGCCGGCAGCCACAAGGTGAACGGTGTCGCGGCCATTCACAGCCAGCTGGTACGCGCCACTCTTTTCGCGGATTTCGCCGAATACTCGCCAGACAAATTCACGAACAAGACCAACGGCATCACACCCCGGCGATGGCTCGTCCGGGCCAACCCGACACTCTCGGCCCTCATCACGGCAAGGGTCGGCGACACTTGGCCGGCCGCGCTCGACGACATCGGTCTGCTCGAGCCATGGGCAGAGGACGAATCGACGCAGGACGAATTCCTCGCGGTCAAGCGCGCCTGCAAAGAGAAGATGGCGCGCATCGTGAAGTCCGCCACGTCGATCAGCATCGATCCCGATTGGCTGTTCGACATCCAGGCGAAGCGAATTCACGAGTACAAGCGGCAGCTCCTGAACGCGCTGCACGTACTCGACCTGTACTGGCGCATCAAGGGCGGCGAACGGCCGGTCGCCCCGCGCGTGCACCTGTTTGCCGGGAAAGCCGCACCTGGCTACGTGCGCGCCAAGTTGATCATCAAGCTGATCAATGCGATTGGGGACCTCGTGAACGCGGACCCCGATACGCGTCGCTGGCTGCGCGTCGTCTTCGTGCCGGACTACCGTGTCACGCTGGCAGAGACGATTGTGACGGCCGCGGATCTCTCGGAGCAGATCTCGACCGCCGGCACCGAAGCATCGGGCACCGGCAACATGAAGTTCGCGTTGAATGGCGCTCTCACGATCGGCACGCTCGATGGCGCAAACATCGAAATCGCGCAGGCGGTCGGCGCAGAGAACCTGTTCATGTTCGGGCTGAAGGTCGACGACGTGCAGCGCCAGCTGGCCGAACAGTCATACCGCCCAGCGGTGATCTACGAGGCCGACGCTCGCGTGCGTCGCGTCGTAGACTCGCTCGATTCCGGAGTACTCGCGCCCGACGAGCCCGGTGTGTTCCGCCCGATTCGCGAGACCCTCCTCTGCGACAACGAGCATTACTTCCATCTGGCCGATCTCGTCGCCTACCGCGACCGACAACAGGACGCCGCCACGCTCTGGACCGATCGGCGTGCCTGGGCACGCAAAGCGCTGCTCACCGTCGCCCGCATGAGCCGTTTCTCGTCGGACAGGACGGTCCGCGAGTACGCGGAAGAGATCTGGAACATCAAACCTGTACTGTGAGTATTGCGGAGTGCGGATTGCGGAATGCGGAGTGCGGAATGCGCACTGCGGAATGCGCGCTGCCTCGCTTGTCGCCGGCAAGAGAGCGACACGCTATGGCCCGGCTTCACCGAACCGCGCGTTTGAAGCTCGCGCGCGAACGCGGGTTATTGCGCAGATAGTCTGACGGTGTGCTCGACGACGCTGACGTCCGCGACGCCCTTCTCCGCAAACGTCTTCCAGATCTGCCCCCGACGCTGCGTCGGGAACACCCGCATCGTCACCACCGCAAGACCGTCGTCGGCAAAGATTTCAAGTGACGAGCGATCGATGATGACGCGGAAACGCGCCGTCTCGACATCGTGTATGGGCATGGTGACGGCGAGTGGAAACTTCGAGCCGGCCGATTGTCCGGCACGCCGCCGATCGACGACCAGCCCGCCCGATGACCGCGACACAGCAACCCGCGTTCGTTCCTCGTCGGACACATGAATGTCGAGACCGGCCTCGGAAGCCGTCCCGAGGCGCACCGTGACGTCCACATCAGTCACGCTGCCGACGATGCGCGGCCGTGTGTTGGCCGCGCTCGCATCAACCGGGCGGACGGCGAGGCGGCTCGAATCCCTGGCCTGGACAAGCTCTCGTACTGGCGTCTGAACGAGGCGCCAGGCGCCCTCCACTCGACGCACGCTCACCTCGCGTGGAATCGTCATGGCTCCGCGCCAGGGCCCTTGAGCCGCCACTTGTGTCAGGACGCGCGTCCAGTCAGCGGCCGAGGGTTCGGTCGTCGCACCACCGTCGCCCGACGGCTCCTCGTTGGCGTAGATCCAATTGCTCATCCAGCCGACCCAGACCGACCGGCGCGGCTCGGACGGCAGGTTGTTCCAGTCCTGAGCCGCGTAGAAGTCGGGGCCTGCATCCACCCACTTCGCCGACGGGTCCGGTCCATCTGCGGCGAATCGTGTTCCGTCGAAGTCGCCGACGAAATACTGGATGCCCGTGCCGCCAGCGGGTGCACCCTCGCTGACGCTGATGGCCAGCACCCATTTCCACTCGGTGCTGCCGTCGACCGGCACCCGCATGAGGGTGGGACATTCCCAGACACCCGCAACCGCGCCCGCAGGGCCGAACGTGCTCAGCGGAGCCCAGGCCTTGAGGTCCTTCGATCCGAAAAAGCGGACCTGATGGCCGTCGGGAATCGATACCGCCATGACCCACTGGCGCGTGACGTCGTGCCAGAACACTTTCGGATCGCGGAAGTCCTTGAGCTGCAGATCGAGGATTGGATTCCCGGCGAACTTGCTCCAGGTCGTTCCGCCGTCGGGACTGACGGCGAGCCCCTGCGCCTGCCGCGCGTCGCGATGCATCGTGTAGATGGAGGCGATGCAGTTTCGCGAACCGTGGCAGAGCCCGCTGGTGTCGTCGGGATCCGCCACCGCACTACCGGAAAAAATCATCCAGCCGTCGTCTTCGCGCAGGGCGACCGGAAGGTCGCGCCACGTGAGCAGGTCACGGCTCACGGCGTGCCCCCAACTCATATGGCCCCACTTGGGTCCGAAAGGATTGTGCTGGTAGAAAAGGTGAAACTGGCCGTCGAGGTAAACGAGCCCGTTGGGGTCGTTCATGAAGCCTTGCGGGGGTGTGAAGTGCGCGACGGGCCGCCATCGTTCCGGAGCCGAGTCGTCCGACGACGCGTAACCGGCGGCGATCCCAAGAACGAGCAGGCTGATCGAGAGTCCAGCGTGCACGAATGGACGCCAGACGCGTGGCGGCTTCGGCATGGCACCCTCTAAAAGCAGTCGGTTCGGCTCAGTCCGGACGACGGACGCGGCTCGCGCGAGCATCGAGAATGGCGCGAATGAGATCCTCGGGGATGTCCGGTCGCTGCACCGCCGGATCGTCGTACGCGGCACGCTCCAGCGAGAGCGTGGAGCGGTACGACTCCAGATACCGGACGCAGTTCGCGCACCGTGACAAATGGAACTCGAAGGACGTCCGCGCTGTCAGCTCGAGTGTCCCGTCGAAGTATTCGTCGAGGAATGTGGCGCACTCGCGGCAGTTCATCGGCGCTGGCTCCCAAAGTGCGGGTCGAGCAGCGTGCGAAGCGCCTGCCGCCCGCGATGCAACCGGATCTTGACCGCGTTGGTCGTCAGTCCCAGCAGCCGCGCGGTTTCTTCAGTTCCGACCTGTTCGATATCTCTTAACACCAGCACGGTTCGATAGCTCTCTGGCAGTCGATCGATCGCGTCGCGGACCAGCTGCCGCGTCTCGCTCCGCTCGAGTAGGGCGTCGGCGCCCTCCCACGTCGCGAACTGCGACGCATGATGGCCGTCGTCGATGAACGTTGGGAGCAGCGGCTCGATCGACTCCTCAGGCCGGCGCCGCTGCGTGCGCAAGCGCATCAACGCGGTGTTCACGGTGATGCGATGCAACCACGTGGAGAGCCGGCTGTGGCCTTCGAAGCGCTTGATGGAGCGGAAGGCCGAAAACAGCGCGTCCTGGACGACATCACGGGCCGCCTCGTCGTTGCCGACCAGCCGGCGCGCAACGGCGAGCATCCGCCCGCCCTGAGTACGCACCAGCGTCTCGAACGCGTCGGCATCCCCCTGTCGCAAGCGTGCGACGAGCGCCTGCTCGTCGTCCGACGACACCGGGACGCCGGCGACGGAGGTCTGGTCGGAAGGCATCCGATAGACGGTACCACAATGATGCCGGGCGGGGTACACCGGTGGACGGACGCGAGTGACCCCGCCCCTACGAAGCCGGGCGGGGTGCACCGGTGGACGGACGCGAGTGACCCCGCCCCTACGAAGCCGGGCGGGGTGCACCGGTGGACGGACGCGAGTGACCCCGCCCCTACAT
>JBKPMA010000624.1:0-2492 GCA_046731935.1 Acidobacteriota bacterium | reverse complement strand
CGTCGAAGCAGAGATACAGCGCCTCAGGTGACCAGGCGGCGCGGAACGCCGTCGTCCAGGGCGGCGGACCCCACGTGATGGCTTCGCTTCGGCTCCAGGCCTCGGCGTCACCTGACAGCAGGCGATCGCGCGCTGCGGCGTCCACCTCGACGACGGAATAGGACATTGAAGACTTATAGCAGGTTCAGAGAGTTCAAGCGGTTCAAGGGGTTCAGCCGAGAGTAGCGATTGAGTGCTATATCTGATCTCGTGTTGTTCCAGGACGTCGTGGCCGCGTCAGCCGCCGTCGCCGCCACCGCGGGGCGACTCGAGAAGGTGGCGCATCTTGCTACGCTGCTCGAACGTGCGGCGCCCGACGAGATTCCCATTGCTGTCGCGTTCCTTTCCGGAACGCCGCGTCAGGGACGTATCGGTGTGGGTGGAGCCAGGCTTCGTGCGCTCGAGGCGACTCCACCTGCCGCCGCGCCCTCACTCAGCCTTGCCGACGTGGACGCCGCATTCGCCGATGTCGCGGCGACCAGCGGACGCGGCTCGGCTCAAGATCGCCACGCGAAGCTCACGGGACTGCTGTCGCGAGCCACTGCCGGCGAGCAGCATTTGATCATGCGTCTGCTCGTGGGCGAGATCCGGCAGGGAGCGCTCGAAGGCGTGCTCGTCGAAGCGGTCGCCCGCGCCGCCAAGGTGCCGGCGGATATCGTGCGACGTGCGGTGATGATGGCCGGCAATCTAGGTGAGGTGGCCACGCAGGCCATGACCGGCGGCCTCGACGCCCTGGTCGCGTTTCAAGTGCAGGTGCTGCGCCCGCTCGATCCGATGCTGGCCGACTCGGCACCGAGTGTTGACGAAGCGCTCGAGCGTCTCCGGCGGGCGACGTTCGAGTGGAAGATCGATGGTGCGCGCATCCAGGTTCACAAAGCCGGCGACATCGTCCGCGTGTTCACACGGAACCTGCGCGACGTGACCCCGGCAGTACCCGAAGTCGTGACCCTTGTGGCAGCGCTGCCTGCCGAGCGCATCGTTCTCGACGGAGAAGTGATCGCGCTGCGGCCTGACGGCACTCCGCTGCCGTTCCAGACAACGATGCGCCGATTCGGACGCCGCCTCGACGTGGACGTGCTGCAGCAGGACATTCCACTCACGCCGTTCTTCTTCGACTGTCTGCTGCTGGACGACACCATCCTCGTCGACGCGCCGCTCCACGAGCGGCTCGCCGCACTCGATCGCGTGATACCCCGCGCTGCCCTGGTGCCGCGCATCACGACGGATGTCGCAGACGAGGCGCGTCAGTTCCTCAACGAGGCGCTTGTCCGGGGACACGAAGGCGTCATGGCGAAGGATCCGGCCGCACCGTACGCCGCGGGCCGCCGCGGCCAGGCATGGATCAAAATCAAGCAGGCCCAGACCCTCGATCTCGTCATCCTTGCCGTGGAGTGGGGCAGCGGACGGCGCCAGGGATGGTTGAGCAACCTGCACCTAGGGGCGCGAGACGAGGCCAGCGGCCGGTTCGTCATGCTGGGGAAGACGTTCAAAGGGCTGACCGACGAGATGCTGGCGTGGCAGACGACGCAGCTGCTCGCGCTCGAAACGCACCGGGATCGGTACACGGTGTACGTCCGGCCCGAACTTGTCGTCGAGATTGCCTTCAACGAGGTCCAGCGCAGCCCCCAATACCCCGGCGGGCTTGCCCTCCGGTTTGCCAGGGTGAAGGGCTACCGGCCCGACAAGTCGGCGGCGCAGGCCGATACATTTGCCACGGTGCAGGCCACGTATCAGCGACAGACCGGTGAAGCGCCGCCCCCAGCCCCTGGCCCATTCGCGTGGGGCGAACTGCACACCGTGGCGCCTGATTCCGAAGACGGATCGAGCCGATAAGTTCCAGCAATACAGCGATCTGGCGCGACGACGCCCGGTCTACCTCTTCCGGGAAACCCGCCGTCCGTGCTAATCTGTCACTTCGGTTCCTACGCGATTGGCGACTCTGCGCGCGCCGGCCAAGCCGGTGGAACTTACTCTTGAAGTCGTCCCGCGTGCTCGTCTCGACGTCACGGACGTCCGGGACCGGGCCGCGGCGGTCCACGGGGCCGTCCTGGATCGATACCCCCGCTGTCTTTACTGCTCGTACCACACGACGGCGGGCTATCTGCCGCAGAGTCTCGCCGCAAGGCTTTCTGGCGTAAAGCAAGGCGTCACGTCCTACATCGACCTCTTCCGTACACTCTTCCCTGAAGGCGCCGGCTACCGGCACGACGACATGGACCAGCGGACGGAGCTGACGACCGAACAGCGGCCGCTCGAACCGACCAACGGCGACTCGCATCTCGCCTTCATGGCGGGCGGTCTCCACAGCGTCGTGTCGTACTCGTCAACTGGCAGGCAGCAGCCGGTGTACTTGATCGATCTCGACGGCGTGTATGAAGGGCGTGCGCGCCGCCGCACGACCACGCTCGTCGGCTACACGCGCGAGATCGAAGTCGCGCGGACCACCTTGCAGG
>JBKPMA010000623.1:0-2779 GCA_046731935.1 Acidobacteriota bacterium | reverse complement strand
ATCACAAGGTCGTCGAAGAAGTCGTGAAGCTTCCCGTGGCGATGAAGATTCGAGGCATGACCGAGAAGCATGTGCTGCGCGAAGCGGCACGGCCGGTCATTATCGACGACATCTATCGCCGGCAGAAGCATCCGTTCCTCGCCCCGCCGGCGACGCTGCAGACCGAGGGCGCGTTATGGGAGTTGATGCAGGACACGCTGCGGGGCGACACCCTCAAACGCACGGGGTTTTACGATCACAGGAAGGTGGTTGACATCCTCGACCGCGTGCCATCGATGAACAGCGTCGAGCGGACGAGCATGGACGTCCCGCTCACGTGGATCACGAGTCTCTGCCTGCTCCAGGAAAGGCTCGCGATCGGTGACTGATGCACGAGACAACACGACCCGTCTAGGCAGTGCCCCAGGGGTTGTCGATCACGAAGCGCCACGACCCATCGGATTGACGACGCAGGACGTCCGCATTGTGAGCGCTGAGATGTACGTGGTCGCCGTCAGGATCGGTCCCGTCGAATGACCATACCCCAGCGACGAACGCGAGGTCGTTCACCTCGAGCACCCGCGTCACGTCGAGGCGGAGCGTACCCTTCATCGCGATGAATGCCGAGAGGCCCTGACGGATGCCCGGCAGCCCGTGCGCGAGGCGGCCTGGTGCGATGGCAAACGCCGCCTGCGGCTCGTAGAGCGTCATCAGCGCATCGAGATCGCCGCTGTTGATGCCGTCGACTATTGATTCCAGTACGTGCTCCGGCGTCGCGCCACCGGCTGCGGAGTGTTCAGCTTCAGCGGGAACCTGCGTGGCCATGATGACCTCCATCAACACGCCGTCTGGCGCGTGCACAGCGGAAGTGTCACGACCCGGAGTACCGTTACAGAAGCAGCTGACGCTCCCGGGCGAGGCGGCAGATTCGCGCTCGACAAGAACTTGGCGAGATGGGATAAGGGTGGAGTCCGGGCCCGGCGTCTACGAGGCAGACCGATGATTCTCAAGCAGTTCTATCTGAATTGCCTGGCGCACGCGTCATATCTGATCGGCGACGAGCAGACGCACGCCGCCGCGGTCGTCGATCCTCAACGTGACGTGGATCAGTATGTGAACTTTGCCTCCGACCACGGGCTGCGGATCGAGCACGTCTTCCTCACGCATCTCCACGCTGATTTCGTCGCCGGCCATCTCGAACTGCGGGATCGCGTCGGCGCGACGATTTATCTGGGCGCGGCCGCACGGGCGGAGTACGCGTTTGTCGGGCTGCGCGACGGCGACACCGTCGATCTGGGCCGCGTACGTCTCCGTGCCCTTGAAACACCGGGGCATACCGCCGAGTCGATTTCGCTCGTCGTCTTCGACCTCGATCGCAGTGCCACCGAGCCGCAGGCTGTGCTGACTGGTGACACGCTGTTCGTTGGTGATGTGGGCCGGCCCGACCTGCGCGTGGCGCTCGGATGGTCGGCCAACGACCTGGGCGGCCTGCTCTACGAGTCGCTCCGCAATAAGCTGATGACGCTTCCCGACGATGCAGCCGTGTATCCCGCGCATGGCGCGGGCTCGTTGTGCGGGAAGGCGTTGAGCAAGGAGACCGTCTCGACGATTGGCGAACAGCGCCGGTCGAACTACGCGCTGCAACCGATGAGCAAGGCGGCTTTCATTGAGCTCGTCACGGCCGATCAGCCCGACGCCCCGTCGTACTTCACGTACGACGCAGTCCTGAACAGCCAGGAGCGGCCCACACTGGACAAGACGCTCGAGCGAATCAGCGCCCTCACGCTCGATCACCTGCTGTCGTTGCAAGCGGTCGGCGCACAGGTGCTGGATACCCGCGATCCGGCCGAATTCGCGGCAGCGCACCTCGCCGGGAGCATCAACATCGGATTGGGCGGGCAATACGCAACGTGGGCCGGGACCCTATTGAGCCGCGAGCATCCGATCGTGATCGTTGCCGACCCTGGTCATGAGGGCGAAGCAGCCCTGCGGCTCGGTCGCATCGGATTCGATCAGGTGGCCGGCTACCTCGAGGACGGACTGCACAGCGTCCGGTCGCGGCCCGAGTTGATGATGTCCACTGAACGCCTCAGCGCACACGTCGCCGCGGAGCGTCTGGCGTCGGGGAGTCCCGGCCAGCAGCCGGTCATGGTCGATGTCAGGGCGCCCGTTGAGCGGCAATAGAGGCACATTGCCGGCAGCGTCAGTATTCCGCTCAATCATCTGGGCGAACGTCTGTCGGAGCTGCCGCGCGATCGCCCCATCCTGGTCTATTGTGCCGGGGGCTATCGCTCGTCGATTGCCGCGAGTCTGCTGCAGTCTCACGGTTTCGAGCGGGTGAGCGAGCTTGCTGGCGGGATCGCTGCATGGGACGCAGGACATCTCCCGCTGGAAAGCTGATCCAATTCTCGGAGCATGACGATGCGACACGCGGCCGACCGCTCGGAACGAACACCATCCCGAATCGGTCCAGGCGATCGTCGGTACGACGCGGTCCTCGACAAGCGGTTCAACAAACGATTCGAGTGTCGCCCTGACTACGTCCGCCTCACGGCATCAACCGACGAGGTCCTGAGCGCAGTCCAGGAAGCCGTCAACGAGCAGCGGCGGCTGGTCATCACGAGTGGCGGACACTGCCTCGAGGGATTCGTCTCGGATCCGGACGTCCGTGTGATTGTCGACGTTTCGCCGATGAAGCGGATCTACTTCGACGCCGAGCGGCGCGCTGTCGCGGTCGAGGCTGGCGCCACGGTGGGCGAGGCGCTTCGCGCGCTGTGTGAATCGTGGGGCACACTGATTC
>JBKPMA010000622.1:0-8220 GCA_046731935.1 Acidobacteriota bacterium | reverse complement strand
GTCCCTACTGTGTCGCGCTCTTCCCAAGCTCGCCGCGGCGCAGCTTGCGGTAGAGATCGAGCGATTCCAGGACGATGCGGATCGCGTCGGCGGGTCCCATGAAATCTTCGACGACAACCTGCTTGTGCTCGAGGATCTTGTAGTCCTCGAAGAAGCGACGCACTTCACGCAGCAGATACGCGGGCAGCTGCGGATGATCCGTGTATTCCGCGAACGCCGGATCCCGTACGCTGACGGCAATGATCTTGTCGTCGAGTCCTTTCTCGTCGCGCATCCGCATCACGCCTATCGCGCGGGCTTCGACGATCGTCAGCGGCACCACTTCCTGCTGGCTGAGCACCAGCGCGTCGAGCGGGTCGCCATCCTCACAGTACGTTCGCGGAATGAAGCCGTAGTTGGCGGGATAATGGACGGCGCTGTACAGTACGCGGTCGAGCTTCAACAACCCCGTTTCTTTGTCGAGTTCGTACTTGTTCTTGCTGCCCATCGGAACTTCGACGACGACGGGGAACACCTTCTCGATCAAATGGTCGTCAACGTAGATGTCGTGCCAAGCGTGCATGCGTATCCCACTACCGCGAAAACGGAACGGCGGCTTCCTTCATCTTAGTCCGTCTCGTCGGATGCGGGCTGACCGGTCGGTACTGCAGTGCCGGCGTCTAGTACCCACTCTCGCGGTCGCGTGGCTCGCGACCGTCGCGGTGACTGGTCAGACCGCCGCGCAAACGGCCGCTCCCGCGGTGCGGCAGGGAGATCTCAAGGCAATCAGCCACACGCTGGAGGCGCTCAGCGAACAGGTGGCGCCTGCAGTCGTGCAGGTGTTCGCCGTCGGCTATTCGCTACCCGACGGCAGCACTGGCGACGACAAGTCGCTCCTCAGCCAGGAGCGGAGCACGGGCTCCGGGGTGATCGTCGACGCCTCCGGTTACATCGTCACCAACGCGCACGTCGTCGAAGGCGCGCACCGCGTGCAGGTGCAGATTCAGACCGCGCGCCGGCCGGGTCAACGTTCGATTCTCAGTCCGCGCCCGCGGGTGCTCAACGCGAAGATCGTGGCAGAAGACGATGAGACCGATCTGGCAATACTCAAGGTGGAGGAAACGGGACTTCCAGCGTTGCCGATTGCGGACTCCGACTCGGTGAAACCAGGCGAGCTGGTGCTGGCGTTCGGCAGCCCGATGGGTCTCGACAGCTCGGTGACGCTGGGCGTCGTCAGCGCCGTCGCGCGTCAACTCGAAGCAGACGACCCGATGATTTACATACAGACCGACGCCTCAATCAATCCAGGCAACAGCGGCGGTCCGCTGGTCGATACCGAGGGGCGGATGGTCGGTATCAACACGCTCATCCTCTCCCAGTCGGGTGGTAACGAGGGACTCGGTTTTGCGGCGCCCAGCAACATCGTCAAGAACGTGTTCGAACAGGTACGTGAGTACGGCCACGTGCGGCGTGGAGAGATCGGCGTGCGCGCGCAGACCATCACTCCGACGCTGGCCGAAGGCCTGCACCTCACGCGCGACTGGGGCGTCGTACTTGGCGACGTGGTACCCGAAGGACCCGCCGCGAGAGCGGGCCTGCAGGTCGGAGACATCGTGGTCGCGCTCGACGGCAAGCCGATGGAGAACGGCCGTCAGCTGCAGGTCAATCTCTACGGCCGTTCGATCGGCGAGACCGTCACCGTCCGTGTGCTGCGCGAAGATCGCACGCTCGACCTGCCGGTCGTGGTCGTCGAGCGGACGGACGATCCGAATCGGTTCGCCGGGCTCGTGAAACCGGAGGATCAGATCATCCCGCGGCTTGGGATCCTCGCGATCGAGCTGACGCGCGATCTCGAAGACTTGTTGCCTGACCTCCGTGCGTCAGCTGGCGTGATTGTCGCGTTGACGACGCATGATGTGCCGCCGGAGTGGGAGGGAGAGCTGAAACCCGGTGACGTCATCCATGCGGCCAATGGCACTCCCATCAAGACCATGGCGGATCTGCGCGGGGCGCTCGCCCTCGTAAAGAGCGGCGGTGCACTCACGCTGCAAGTGGAGCGCGAGGGCACCATGCGATACGTGGCCGGGAGGATTGACTAGGAAGACCGAAGGGGAAAGGGCGAAGGGCTAAGGGCCAAGGGCCACTGGCGGCGCATTCAATGACGAATGCAGATTGACGACTGACGATAGCGTGGCCGGATGCGGCAGGGGCTATTCGTCAATCGTCAACCGTCAATCGTCATTGCTCCGTGATCTCCCTTACGCCAGGATCGTCTTCGCGACGTCCACGAGCCCCGGCGCGTGGTTGTCTGCGTATTCCATCCACTCCGCGTCGATGCCGAGCATCGCGCATGCCGGATCGTCGAGCAGGTCCGTAGGATCTGGCTCGACGCCAAAGCCGTAGCGGTGGCTCAAGCGGTTGGCGAAATACGTGAGCGCCGCCTTTTTCGGCTCGATCGTGGCGGCCCTCCAGTCGTGGTGATACACGATTGGCTCGTCGAGCATCGCGGGCAGGTGCCACCGCCGCAACACGCGCGCGCCGACATCCGGGTGCAGGTCGGTGATGACGTTCTCGAGTGCCTCCGGAGCGACCACGAGTCCCGACTGCCGGTAGCTGTCGTGTGCGACCTTCAGGATCACCATCTTCCCGATATCGTGGAGCAGGCCGTACATGAACGACTCGTCGCCGTCGAGGTCCGCAGGATCCGAGACGAGGCGCGCCATGTAGGCGGTCCCGATGCCATGCTCCAGCAGCGGCTTGCCTCGCTCGCCATAGACCTTGCGGTCCTGCATGCGCGAATAGAAGCACACGGTCACGACCAGATTCCGGACCGCACCCGTGCCCATGCGCACGATCGCTTCCTGAACCGTCGAGATGTCCTGCATCGACGCGAAGTACGCCGAATTCGCGAGTCCCAGCAGCCGTGAGGCCAGGACCGGGTCCTTCGACACGATGCCGGACAGCTGCGCGATCGAGACATCGGGATCCCGCACCAGCTCGATCACCTTGATCGCAAAGTCTGGCAGCATGGGAATAGCCGCGTCGCACTCTGCCAGCCGCTCACGCAGCGCATCCTCGCCGGCAGTGGGATCGGGCACCGTATTCGTTTCCACGTCAACTCCTCGTCAGGATCAACTCGACAGACACGTCGCGGGCGCCCATCTTGAACGGGCACATCACCCGCCGCACGTCGGTGGCGAAACGGGTGTAGAAGTCCGATCCCACCGTCACCGATGGAATCGAGATGGCCAGCGTCTCGCCCCGCTGGGCCATGCGCAGGCGGAACCCGCCCGCAATCATGTTCGTGACCTCGCCGATGGCGTCCGGCATCTCGCCATTCACGTCAGCGGGGTCCAGACCCAGCATCGAGCCCGCGATTTCCTGCGCGGCATCGAGCGTGCTGTAGAACGCCACGAGCCCGGAGATCGATCCCCCGAACCCGACGATGCCGACCACGTTCGAGCGGGGCCGTTTGCCGTCACTGTCGGCGGGCACTGGCTCGATCGCCCTGAAGACCATGGTCTTGAACACGTCTTCAGTCGCCTGTACCAGTTGTAGAATCAGATCGGGTTGAGCGGTCATTCGTCGGGCTCCGGCCGTCGTACTCGCTATCGGGGGATGACGGCCTCGATCTTCTCTTTGAACGTATCGGTCGTGAACGGCTTGATGATGTAGCTGTTCACGCCGGCACGCAGGGCTTCGACGATGTCGTCCTTCGCGGCGTTGGTGGTGACCATCAGGATGGGCATGTCCTTCGACTTGTCGATCGCGCGGAGCGCGCGGATGAAGTCGATCCCGTTCATCTCGGGCATGTTCCAGTCGGTGATCACCAGATCGATCTCTGAGGTCGTGAGCCGATCGATGCCTTCGCGTCCGTTGGCCGCTTCCAGCACCTCCTGGTACCCCAGCTTGTTCAGCGTGTTGATGATGATTCGCCGCATCGTCGACGAGTCATCCACGACCAGGAAGCGCATGAGTGCTCCGTGTGCGGGCGGACCGCTGGCGGCCGAGCGCGCACGGCACCCGGCTGTGGTCCGGTAATCGTCGTTTCCTCCGTCTACTTGAGCGGGTTTGCCCACATGTCAGAGGCTCCCAAGCTGCCGGCCGGTCCGGACGACCAGCCGCAGCCCTTCGATCTCGATGCCGAACAGCTCGCGCAGATCAACCGTCTCACCACGATTGCGCGATTCGTCTCAGGGCTTGCACACGAGCTCAACAACTCGCTGCAGGTCATGACCGGTATGGTGGAACTGCTGGCGGATCGCACGGATTTGCCCGCTGATGCCGCCGTGCGCATTCAGAAGATCGGGGGGCAGGCGGACCGCGCCAACGGCGTGATCCGTCAGGTACTGGCGTACACGCGCGAGGGCGTCAACGAAGTTACCGCGATCGATCTGGCCGCGACCGCGGACCGTGCGATGGCGCTGCGACGGTACCAGCTCGGACGCAACGGCGTGGCGATCAACTGGGACCGGCAGCCGGGACAGACCTTCCGTGTCAGAGGAGACGAGCGTGAGCTTCAACAGCTCGTGCTGAACCTGCTGGTCAACGCCGAGGAGGCCCTCCACGGTCAGGCGGATCGGCAGCTGCGCATGACGCTGAACCGGGCGCCGGGGCGCATCAGTCTGTCGGTGGAGGATTCAGGTCCAGGTGTACCCGCGGACCTGCGGGAGCGTATCTTCGAGCCGTTCTTCACGACGCGCAGCGCGTCGCGCGCCATCGGACTCGGACTCACCGTCGGCGCCGCGATCGCGAGCGCCCACGGTGGCCGTCTTTATCTGGCCGACACGTCACCGGGTGCGACCTTTGTGGCGGACTTTCCGAGCGCAGACGGGTAGGGCGGGGCACAGGCCCGACGGGATGACTGGCCCCGCCCCCACAATCAGTATGTGGAGCGGCTCCCACAATCAACATGTGGAGCCGGGGTCATAGTTCCCGTCGTCGAATGCACCCCGGCGGGACAGTAGCCCGCAGCCTGTGGCCCGTAGTCTGTAGCCTGCAGCCCGAAGACCGTTACGCCACCGCCTCACTGCCCCCAGCCACGTTGAGCCGGTGCAGTTTGTCGATCAGCGTCGTGCGGCTCAATTGGAGCAGCCGCGCAGCCTGGCGCTTGTTGCCGCCCGTCTTCTCGAGACAGCGCGTGATCAGCTCGCGTTCGAGCTGAGAAACGACGGACGTGAAGTTGATCCCCTCGTCAGGAATGGTGACGCTCGGCAGGAGCAATGAGGCGCCCGATTCGCTGATGTCGTGTGGCAGCGCCGACGCGGGAATCTCGCGCTCGGCACCGGTCATCGCCACGGAGTGTTCGATGGCGTTCTCGAGCTGACGGATGTTGCCCGGCCACGCGTGGGCCATCAGCGTGCGCACCGCTTCCTGCGTCAGCGTCTTCAGCGCCAGATTGTTCGACTTGCAGGACTTCTGCACGAAGTGGCGGGCGAGGAGCGGAATGTCTTCGCGCCGCTCACGGAGCGCCGGCAGCGTAATCGGGATGACGTTCAAGCGATAGAACAGGTCCTCGCGGAACGTCCCTTCCTTCACCATCCGCTTCAAATCGTTGTTCGATGCGGCGACCACGCGCGCGTCGAACTTGATCGGCCGCGATTCGCCGACCCGCTCGATTTCACGTTCCTGCAGGGCCCGCAGCAGCTTCGCCTGCAGCGAGAGGCTCATGAGCCCGACCTCGTCGATGAAGATCGTGCCGCGGTGTGCGAGCTCGAAGCGGCCGACGCGGCTGGTCACCGCGCCCGTGAACGCGCCCTTCGCGTGGCCGAACAACTCGGCTTCGGCCAGCGGCTCCGGAATGGCTGCCGCGTTGAACGCCACGAAGCGCTGGTCCGCTCGCGGGCTGTTGTGATGGATGGTCCGCGCGATCAGCTCCTTGCCTGTGCCCGTCTCCCCGTGGATCAGCACGGTGCTGTTCATGGGGGCGATCAGCTCCAGTGCCTGGAACACCTGCTGCATCGCGGGACTCTGCCCGATCACGTTGTCGAACCGGTAGCGATCGCGAAGCTGCGCGCGGAGCTCGGCGTTCTCCTTCCGGAGACGCGGCTCGTTCAACGCGGCCGTCAGCACACGCGTCAGCTGTGTGAGCTGGAACGGTTTGATGAGGAAGTCGATGGCGCCCTTCTTGATCGCCTGTACGGCCTCGTTCACGCCACCGAAACCGGTCATGACGATGACGAACATCTCGGGGTAGCGCGAGATCGCGGCGTCGAGGATGTCCATGCCGTCGGCGTCGGGCAGCTTCAGATCCACGACCAGCGCGTCGTACGCGAATGCCTTGAGCCGCTCCATGGCCTCGGCGCCCGTTGGCGCCTCGGCGACCACGAATCCTTCCTTGGTGAGGGAATCGGCGACGAGCTCTCGCAGGTCCGCTTCGTCTTCGACCACGAGTACGCACGGTTGCGTTCGAACGGGCATAGGGTCCTGCGGCGCCGAGACGGAGGAGGGTGGCGTCGTCTGGTGAGACTTCGGAGACGCCGGATAGATCGGTATTATACCCATGGGTCCTCGGTGACGTGACGATTCAGGGCCAGGCGAAAGGTGCCGATTTCCATTCTGGAGGAGTATCGGCCCACGCCGATGCAGCAAGTGGAATGCCACAGCTGAGCCCGCGAGGGCTCACCGTACTCGTTGTGGACGATGAACCAGACGTCCGCGACCTGCTCGTCGAGTACTTCCGCGAGCGCGGATGCGAGGTCACGTCCGCTGCCGAAGGGCGAGAAGCGATCGGTCTGCTCCAACGCACGCCGGGACGCTACTCGCTGGTCGTCACTGATCTGCAACTCCCTGGTGTAGATGGGCTTGCAGTCCTTCGCGCTGCGCGTGCGGCGAATCCATCCGTCTACGTCGTCATCATCACGGGCTACGCGTCGCTCGACTCCGCCATCGAAGCGGTGCGGCTCGGTGCGTACGACTATCTGACCAAGCCGTTCGCGCTCGGACAGATCGATGTGATTGTGAAACGGATGGCCGACCGGCTGTCACTGGAGGCGGAAAACCGACAGCTCGCCCGTCAAGCCGGTGACCGGGATACGAGCGATCTCCGCCACACGGTTGGTACGCGTCTCGACGCGATTGAGGGCCGGTTACAACGGATTGAGGCCCTTCTCACCCAGCTAAGTCTGGCCAAATCTCAACGATAATCGCCGGAGTGACGAATTTCTGACACGGGTGTCGGAGTTTCGACCCCTCGGAGTGCGCCCGGCCCCGCCTCGCGATCCAGCTCCCCGGCACGCCAGCTCGACATCTGGGGCACCCTTCTTGCTGAACGGCTCTGCCAGTCCCGAACCGTCAATCGACAACCCGGGACAAAACTGGAGTCGCAGGTGGGACAGATCAGTGACGCCGCCATCATGTCAGCGCTGCACCGGCAGCTGACCGCCGCCGCGACGCGGCAGTCGGTGGCCGCCAGCAACCTCGCCAACGTCGACACGCCGGGCTACAAGGCGCGGCAGGTCGACTTCGAGCGGCTGCTCGATACGCAGCTGCAAGCGGGCGCGCACCTGACGACCACCAACGCGCGGCATCTGGGCGGCGTCGCCGTTTCGGATCCCGCAACCGTGGAAAGCGCGGACGTCTCCTCTCGCCGCGACGGCAACACCGTGCAGCTCGATCGCGAACTGCTGTCCATGACGCGAGCCGCGGGAGACTTTGCGGCCGCGCAGACAGCCCTTGCCGCGAAATTCCGCCTCGTGCGGTACGCGATCAACGAGGCCAAGTAGTCATGCCTGGTTTGCGAGGGGCAGTCGACGCGGCCGCCAGCGCGTTGTCGGCCGAGCGTACGCGCATGGAAGCGGCCGTCTCGAACCTGGCGAACATGGAATCGACGCGCGGACCGGACGGTCAGCCGTACCGCCGCCGCGACGTCGTGCTCGAGTCCGCTCCGGTCGAGAGCTTCGACACTGCGCTCGGGCGTGCCACGGCGGCGACCGGCGTCCGTGTCGCGGGCGTCATCGAGGATCAGGCGGCGTTCCGTCGGCGGTTCGAGCCGTCGCATCCCGACGCAGACAAGGAAGGCTACGTCGCGCTGCCAAACATCGATCCTGCGGAGGAGATGGTGGACATGGTCGGCGCGGCGCGCGCCTATCAAGCCAATCTCACCGCCATCGGACTCATCCGCGACATGGTGCAGCGCGCGTTGGACCTCGGGAGGTAAGCGTCAATGGCCATTACGTCCATCGGAGGCCTGCTGACGTCGTTGCCCGGCGCGTCAGCGCCGCAGGCAGAGGCAGGCGCGGG
>JBKPMA010000621.1:0-3421 GCA_046731935.1 Acidobacteriota bacterium | reverse complement strand
GAGCTGATGGACCGTCTGATTCCGAGCTTCCTGAGCACCTTGAGCACGCAGAAGATCAAGGGATCGCGCATTCTGCTGAACTAGCCCACTTCCGTCTGCCGGCGCCCACCCGTGCCGCCGCGGTTCGCGCGGCCCGGGCCGGTTCTGCCTGGCAGGCCTAGTCCTTTACAGACGAGACCAGGGCACTGTAAACTTAGAGCTTTGTGTTGGCTGCCAAGAAGGGGCCAAGGCGTTCGAGCAACGGAGAATCCCGTGTACGCGATTATCAAGAGCGGTGGTCACCAGGTACGGGTGGCGCCTGGAACGACGGTCAGCGTGGACCGTGTCGATGCGAAGCCTGGCGATGAAGTGTCGTTGAGCGAGATCCTGTTCGTCGAGAACGACGGCGGCGACGTGCTCGCGGGCACGCCATTCGTTGCAGGGGCGAAGGTCCTCGCCGTCGTCGAAGGTGAGAGCCGCGGCCCGAAGATTCGCGTGTTCAAGAAGAAGCGCCGGAAGGGCATGCGCCGCAGCCGCGGTCACCGCAGCACCTACACCACCGTGCGCATCACGGGGATCACGGTCTAGTCCGACACGCCAATCCCGCATTCCGAACTTCAAGGCTATGGCTCACAAAAAAGGTCAAGGCAGCTCGCGCAACGGCCGCGACAGCAACTCGCAGCGCCTCGGCGTGAAGCGGTTCGATGGCAACATCGTGACGGGCGGTTCGATCCTCGTCCGACAGCGCGGTCGGAAGTTTCGTCCCGGCTTGAACGTCGGGCTGGGCAAGGACGACACGCTGTTCGCGAAGGTCTCCGGCACGGTCAAGTTCGAAGACCACGGCGCGCGGGGCCGCTTCATCAGCATCGTACCGGTCGAGCAGTAGATCGGCGCTGACGCGATCGACGAGCGCCCTTCGACAGGCTCAGCGCGGGCTGAGGACCCCGGCGTCAGCCGACCGGGTCCACGTGACCATCCCTTCCGGGAGATCACAGGCTCGCCCTGAGCGTGTCGAGGGGCGCTTTTCTTTTCAGGCTACAGGCAACGGGCTGCAGGCTTCAGACCCGAGCGAGGCGATGCCTGTAGTCTGTAGCCTGTAGTCCGCAGCCGTCGCGGTAGCTCCAATATGTTCGTAGACGAAGTCGATATCGCCGTGTCCGCCGGCAATGGGGGGCGTGGCGCCCTCAGTTTCCGTCGCGAGAAGTTCGTGCCGCGAGGCGGTCCGGATGGCGGCGATGGCGGCGACGGCGGATCCGTCTATCTCGTCGCAAGCCCGCATCTCAATACGCTGGTCAATTTCCGCTTCCATCCCGAGTTCGAAGCCCCAAACGGCCGTCCAGGACAGGGATCGAATCGCTCGGGCGCCGGCGGCGCCGATCTCGACATCGCAGTTCCCATCGGTACGGTCGCCTACGTCAAAGACCACGACTCGGGGTCGTGGACGATAGCCGCCGATCTCACGAACGAAGGCGACCGCATCCTCATCGCACGGGGCGGCAAGGGCGGGATGGGCAACGCTCGGTTCGTCAGCTCGACCAACCGCGCACCGCGCAAGACGCAGCCGGGTCTGCCGGGCGAACATCGCAGTCTGCGCCTGCACTTGAAGCTGCTCGCGGATGTGGGGCTCGTGGGCTTTCCGAATGCCGGCAAGTCCACACTGATCGCGCGCATTTCCGCGGCGCGTCCGAAGATCGCCGCCTACCCGTTTACGACGCTCACGCCAAATCTCGGCGTCGTCCGTCTGAGCGATGACCGCAGTTTCGTGGTGGCCGACGTTCCTGGTCTCATCGAAGGCGCGCACGAAGGTCACGGACTCGGCCATCGCTTTCTGAAGCACCTGGAGCGCACGCGAGTCCTCTTCCACGTCGTGGACGTCTCCGGTTTCTCAGGACGCGAGCCGGCCAGCGATCTCGACGTGCTCCGGCGGGAGCTTGCGCTGTTCGACCGCGAGCTCGCCGACAAGCCGCAGCTCGTCGTCGCGAACAAGATGGATGCGGCAAGCGATCACGACGCGGTCGAACGCCTGGGGGCGCGCGCGGCGGCACTCGGCCTGCCGTTCCATCGCATTTCAGCGGTCACCGGCGAAGGCGTGCCGGCGCTGCTCGAGGCCGCATGGCCGTACGTGCAGGCGGCAATCGACCTCGACCGCGCTGGCGACGCGACGGGCCGTCCTGTTATCCTGACTCCTGAGGAATGAACACGGCTGCCCGTTTGGGGTTGCTCGGAGGTACTTTCGATCCGATTCACGTCGGTCACGTGGCTGCCGCTCGTGCCGCCCGGACCAGACTCGGGCTCGATCGCGTTCTGCTCCTCCCGTCGAACGTTCCACCTCATCGTCCGCAGCCGCTCGTGTCGGTGCATCACCGCTTTGCGATGGTCGCGCTCGCCGTCGCCGGTGAGGACGGCCTCGAAGCGTCGGATCTCGAGTTGAGCGCACCCGGCCCGTCGTACACCGCGGCGACGCTGCAGCGCCTGCACGACCGTGGCTACCGGGCATCGCAATTGTTCTTCGTGATCGGTGCGGATGCGTTCGCAGAAATCGACACATGGCGCGACTACCCGCGCTTCCTCGAGGATGCCGCGTTCGTCGTCGTGAACAGAGGCGCGCGGTCCGCGCTCGACATGCCGGCGACCGTACCGTCGATTGCCTCGCGCATGGTACCGGTCAACGAGCGGTGGCAGGTGTCGCACGATGCCAGCCGCTCCGTCTTGCTCCTGGATGACGCGATGCCGGCCGTGTCGTCGACCGGCATCCGGGCGCGCGTCAACGAAGGACACTCAATCGCGGGACTGGTTCCCGCACTGGTCGAAGCACATATTCTCAAGCATCGGCTCTACACCGGCGTGCCAGCGCACGAACGGAGCGGTGCCCATCACGGAACGGCCAACCTGTTGCATGAACAAGAGCATCACTAAGCGTTCGACTCGCGCCAAACGCAACGCGGTCCCCGACGAGATCGCGCGAGCCGTGGAAGCCGCGGCGGCCAAGAAGGCCCTCGACATCGTCGTGTTGGACATCCGGGACGCGTCAGGCTTCACCGATTTCTTCATGATCTGCACGGGCGGGAATGCACGACAGATTCGCGCCATTGCCGACGCCATCGAGACCGCGCTCGGGCAGCACGGCACGAAGCCGGTCCACGTGGAGGGATACAAGAACTCCGAGTGGATCCTGCTCGACTACTTCGACTTCGTGGTCCACGTCTTCAGCGAGCCCATGCGCGCGTTCTACGGCCTCGAGCGCTTGTGGGGCAGCGCCTCGCACCTGGATCTCTCGAGCCTGGTCCCCGAGGCGACTCGCGCCTGACCGTCCGCGATCGGCTCGTATGGCCAGCGGCCGAGCGTAGACGATGCTCAAGCCGATCGTCGACGGAGTTCTCGCGGCGATTCTCTCCGCCCCCTGCGTCGTCTGCGGCGGGATCCTCGATGCGCCCACCACGGG
>JBKPMA010000620.1:0-4765 GCA_046731935.1 Acidobacteriota bacterium | reverse complement strand
GCCTCGAGGCGGCCAGACGCCTGCTGAACAGCGTCAAGCTGATGTCCCTCGCAGAAAGCCTCGGAGGCGTCGAGACGCTCATCTCCCATCCCGCGAGCATGACGCACGCGTCGGTTCCCGAGGATCGCCGGAACCGCATCGGCATCACCGATGGTCTCGTGCGGATTTCCGCCGGGATCGAGGACGTGGCCGACCTGCTCGGGGATCTCGAGCAGGCGCTTGCCGCAGTCTGACGCCACCGCTTGGGCGGGGTACATCGGATGACGGGACGAATGACCCCGCCCCCACGAAATCGATGTAGCGCCGGGGTCATTCTCCCCGTCATCCAATGCACCCCGGCAAAGCGCAAGATGTGGCGCCGGGGTCATTGACCCCCACAAAGTTGATGTGGCGCCGGGGTCATTCTCCTCGTCGTCCGATGCACCCCGGCAAAGCGCAAGATGTGGCGCCGGGGTCATTCTCCTCGTCGTCCGATGCACCCCGGCAAAGCGCCCTGACGCTATTCCTCGATCGATGTCGAGGCGCTGATCCACTTCAGATACGCCTCGCTCCCCTGCTTCACCGGGACGACGACGAACTCGGGCAGCTCGTAGGGATGCATCTCCAGGAGCCGCTGCTCGAGCGCCGGCAGCCGTGACACGGTCGTTTTGATCACGAGCTGCCGTTCCTGATCGCGCTCGACGGCGCCGTGCCAGCGGAAGAACGAGTCCATCTCGGGCAGCGCATTGACGCACGCGGCCAGTCGCTCCTCGACCAGCCGCATGCCGATCGTGGCGGGGTTCACATCGACGCCAATCGTCGTCAGGACAATCACGTACTCGTCGGCCACGGACACCTCAGCGGAACAGGCGCGCGAATTTTGATGAATCCGGCGCGTTTTGACGTGTACTTTTTGCGCAAAGTGCGCTACAACAAGGAGTCGCCGTCAGACTTGTACTTTTCGACCGTCTGCGGTACTTTTCGACAGCATGCCATCGGCTGACAGCCAGAAATCCGCCGCCCGGCTCGAGGCACCTCGTGTGCCGATCAGCCAGCGTCTGCTCAAGGGCGCGCTGCTGTTCGTCGGATGCGCCCTGCTGCTGAACGTGCTGGTGGGCAGCCAGGGCCTGCCGGCCATCATGCAGGCCCGCCATCAGCAGGCGGATCTCGCAAGCGATCTGGCCAAGGTCAACGCCGACAACGCCCGGCTTCGCGCCGAGATCGAAGACTTGCGGACCAACGACGATGCAATCAAGCAGCTCGCGCGTGAGCTGCTGAAATACGCCGACCCCGGCGAGAAAGTATTCGTCGTTCATCAGTCGGCGCCGCACGGATCCAGGTCTCGCTGAACCCCGCCGCCCCACGAGACCAGCGGCAGCCCTTTCATCATCCGATTGGTTCCCCGGGCGGCGCCGCGGGCGGTGTCGTCTTCTTGCGCGGCTGATCGGGACGCGCGAGGAACCGCTCGATGTCGGCGCGCGTCCCCGCCGCGTGAGCGTCGGTGCGGCCCGCGAGGGTCGCAGACAACCGGCGCAGTCCCGCACTGGCAATGTGCCGCACGGCGGGATCCGCATCTGTTCTCGCGCTGAGGTCCATCAGGCGCGAGACCAGCAGTGTCTGAACTCCTTCGATGACGGCCTCGCGGAGCCCGGTCTCCCGGGCCGCCGCGGTCGAAGTCACTCCCCTGGCCCACACACGATCCACCAGAGCCGTCACGACTTCCTGGAAGCCGGGATCGGCCGCCCGTTCGGCGTGAAAGCGTTCCAGGCGCGCAGCCCGCGCCGGCTGCAGCAGGCCCGAGATCGCCAGATCGGCCGCAACGACCGCGGCGGAGACAGGATCGAACGCGGGGGACGTCGCACGCGGAAACAGTTCGGCGGTCCCGAACGTGTAGCCTGACGCCGGCGGCGGAATCAGGTCCAGGATCCGCTGCGGCAGCGTCAGCACGGTGGGATCCAGCGTGTCCAGTACCCCGGTCAGCGCCCGCCGCTGGTCGGCGCCCGGCACGACGCGCCGGACGTCCGTCGGTGCCGGCTGCCCCTGCTCCTTCACGGCATAGGTGAAATACAGCCCGCCAATCCACTTCATGGCCGCCTGCAGTTGGAAACGGTGGTGCAGATAGAGCGGCACGAGGCGGGCTTCGAGAAGCGAGAGTGGCTGTCCGTTCGGGAGCGACGCCAGGCCAAACCGGTCCAGCGCGGCGCGGCGCACGGCCAGCTGCTGCCGCAACATCGCCGGCGCGTCGTCACCGTTGTCCCAGAGACTGGCAAGCGGGTGACCGGCCCCGAGTGGGCGGCCATCGTCATCGTCGATGTAGAGAAGATGGTCGGCGAGCCCCTGGCGGACGATCCCAGAGAGTGCCGCGCCTTCATCAGTTCCCGGCGCGAATTCGGAGTAGGCGTAGCGGACGATCAGCTCGTCGTACTTGCCGATCGATGTCGCATACGCCTGCGACAGATCCACGCGATCGCCGTTCAGTGTCGCGAGCGGCGCGGGATAGTCCATGACGGACGCGCGTCCGTACGTGCTCGCCGCAAAGTTGTGCTCGAAGCCGAGCGCGTGCCCGACTTCGTGGGCGGCGAGCTGCCGGATGCGGGCAAGCGACAGCGCCGCGGCGTCAGCGGCCGGATCTGCATCGGCGAGGTAGCCCGCGTCGGGTATCGCGTCCGCGTTGCAGAGATCCTGCGGATCGAGTGGTCCCGCCGCTGCGTCGGAGCGGGCAAAAGGCGACGTCAGACTGCTGCCGATGAGCACATCCTGACGGATACGCTGGGATCCGAGCAGAACGTTTCCCTTCAGGATTTCACCGGTGCGCGGATCGATCACCGAATCGCCGTACGACCATCCACGCGTCGAGCGATGGACCCAATGGATCACGTTGTAACGGACGTCCATCGGGTCGATGTCCGCTGGGAGTACGCGCACCTGGAAGGCGTCGATGAAACCGGCCGCTTCAAACGCACGGTTCCACCAGGACGCACCATCCACGAGCGCCTGGCGTATGGGTTCCGGCGCGCCGGAGTCCACGTAGTAGACGATCGGCTCGACGGCCGTCGATCGCGCGACGGTGGGATCCGTTTTCCGGAGCCGGTGCCGAAGGATCCAGCGGCGCTCGAGCGGGCTCGTGATGGGAGCCGCGAAATCCAGAAAGTCGACCGTCAGATTGCCGACGCGAGGGTCAAACGTGCGCGGGTGGTAGTCCCCGTCGGGAAGCTCGACGAACGAGTGGTGCTCGCGCACCGTGACCGCCTGGGCATCTGCTGCGACCTGCGCCACGAGATCTCCCGGCTTCTCGTCAGTCGTAAAGGTGAGTGTGGCCTCGACTTCAGTGTTCTTCGGAAAGCCGCGCGTTCTCGGCAGGTAGACCGCACTCCGGCTGTCGTCGAGCCGGTAATGGCCCTGCTCGGTATCCCGCAACCTGGCCGATACGCCATGCGCGTCCCTCAGAAAGAACGCAGTCGCGTCGACGAGCACGCGGCCGTCCTGGGTCGCGTCGATCGGGAATCCCCACAGCACCGCCGGCGCGAACGACTCGGTAACGGCCTGACGTTCGGAGGCGTTGGTGGTCAGGGCGCGGTACTTGTAATTGACGGCCGTCAGCAGCACCCGCGGTCCTGTGCGTTCGAAGCGCACGACCCACGAGGCGCCAAGTTGTCCGCGATCGAGCCCGACAGGATTCGAGCCGAGGCCGCCCGGCAGCGAAACCTGATAGAGACACTCGGTGTCGAACCGCGAGATCTCCAGCAGCAGACGGCCCCGCAGCTCATCCCAGTACATCGGCATGAAGCCGGGAATCGGTCGCAGGCCTGCGACACGGCTATCGATCGTCGGAATAGTCGGTGGCGCCTGCCCCGAAACGGGCAGCGAGCCAGCCCCGAATACGACGGAGGCCGCAATGAACAGACGGAGGACGGGCTGGCGGACACTGAACGGCAATCGCATGAGTCCGCCGATTATAGTGGCTGGCTCGAAGGAGCCTTCTTACGGCGCGTCTGGCTGGTCGGCGAGTGCGAGCAGACCGGCGAGATCGAGTGGCGCCGTACCCATCCGCAGCTCGCCGTTCACGAAAGGCCAAGCGCTGCGCGGGCGGTCCACGTAGAGCTCGAGCCCGTTACCGTCGGGATCCTGAAGGTACACGGCTTCGCTGACGCCGTGATCGGAGGCACCCGTCAGGGAGACGCCAGCCGCGAGCACGCGCTTGACGGCGCGCGCAAGCTCGAGTCGCGAGGGAAACAGAATCGCGGCGTGATAGAGGCCGGTGGTTCCGTGAGGCGGCGCCGCGCCGCCGCGGCTCTCCCACGTGTTCAGACCGATGTGGTGGTGGTACCCGCCAACAGACAAGAATGCGGCGGATTGCCCGAAGTACTGCGTCACCTCGAAACCGAGCACATCCCGATAGAACCGGACGGCTCGCTCGAGATCGGCGACTTTGAGGTGGACGTGCCCGATCCGGGTCTCGGGATGAGCTGGCATGATGCAGAACGCCTGCGCCCGGCGAGTCGGTCGAGAAGAAAACCCGGGAACGCGGCTGTGAGGCGAACCTCACTGCCGCGCGGGCTGCGAGGTGTTACTCAGGTGTTATAGAGGTTCGGCCGCAGTCGTCGCACCGGAGGTACACGACAGGCAGCGCTTCAGATCGCCCGATGATGCGTGCGCTTGCTACGCCACATCGCGGACAGACAATACCAGCGGCGGGTCGCTTCGCCATATAGACTCTCCCCTTCTCTTGGACGCTCGCGGCGCCAGGAAGGATTCGTGTCGATTCCACTGGGCTGCCTCCTTCGCT
>JBKPMA010000619.1:0-2037 GCA_046731935.1 Acidobacteriota bacterium | reverse complement strand
GTCCACGACTCAGAACCCCTGATAGATGAATGGCGGCGGGTGCGGTGGGTTCACCGCGTACAACGCGATCAGGCCGCCGAGGACGAGCGCGTAGTAGGCGATGAGCAGTGCGATGCGAAGGCCGCTCGGCAGTGTCGCAGGCGGCAACGGTATCCACGAGGGCGGTGTCACGCCACCCAGATCGCCGAGCAGCGCCCGCGTCAGGTCGCGCCACGACGTCCGCACCGCCGTGCGCGTCACGGCGTCGTGCTCGGCGTGCCGGTCGTCCCGACGGCGCGGGGAGTCGGGAGCGGCTGCAGACCGTGATAGAAGTCGTCGAACGCGCGCGACATCAACACCCAGCCGGCGTCTGACAGGTGTCCGTCGGGATCCTGATCGAAGTCCCGATCTTCGTCATGCTGTTCGAAGTCCACCAGCGGTACGCCGCGATTCGCGGCGAGCTGACGGAGCTGCGCGTAGTACCACGCGCGATCGGCCGGCGTGACACCCCACGCATCGAGATAGGTACCGGGGAAAGGACCGCTCACGAGCAATGGCGACGCGCCGAGGCTGTGAAGGATGCGGAGCAGCAGGTCGAGATCGTCCCATTCCTGCGTGCGGTGTTTACTTCGGAGCCCGGCCACCATCATTCTGACGACGGGAACAGGGCTGTGGTCGCTCTCGAGCAAGTGGTGGGCGTTGTCACGCCAATATCTCGCATCGAACCCGTAGGGATTGTTGGGAGCACGCTTCCTCGATGCCGCGATGGCCTGCTGGCGCAGGCGATCCCAGTCGATGCTCCGGGACAACTCCGCATAGGCCGGTGCCGGCATCCCAGGCTTGCGTGTGGCCGCGAGCGTCAGCCACTCATCCTGCAGGCGAAGCACGCCTTCACTGAGCTTGCCGAGCGGAAACAGACATGTGTACGCCATTCTGCCGGTCCAGGACGGCGAGGCCAGCGACTCGAGGGCCCACCGTAGCGGCGCGTTGTCGTGCAGCGTGGCTGGGTATTGCAACAGGCGTCGAGCGACCGCCTGGCGGAGCTCGTAGGGAATCGCCGGATCGAACGTGACGGCGGTGGAGTAGATCGCGGCGTAGTTCGCGACGTACGACGCCTGATCGAGCGGGGGCCGGAAGAAGACGGGCGGCGTCACGGTCACGACGACCTTGCGTCCGCGCAGGTTCGTGCCGAGCGCGCCGAGACGCTGCAGCAGGATGATCGGCGTCGCGGCCGGCGTGGCCACCGAGTACACCTGAAATCCGGTCTGGTAATAGCGAAAGATCTCGTAAGCGTCGTACCGGCTGCCAAACAGCAGCTCCGATGCGCCGTAGGCCGGAAGCAGGTCGCCGTGGTGAAAGGCCTCTTCGTTGAGCGCGAGACCGTACGGCTTGATGTGGACGTCCACGGGAGCGAGCGCATGCACGTACTCGCGATCGATGGTGCGCACCGCGAGATGAAGCGCGATCGCGCCTGCAGCTGCGACGGTGCACACGCACGCGGCGGCGGCGACGTGAGGGGCCGTCCGGACGAAGGTGCTCAGATACCGCACGGCGGTCTGCCTATCGCGCGCGCCCACGCACTGCAGATTGGGATTCCACGAACGCGGCAATGCGGCGCGGCGTCGCCCACGCGTCGCGATCGATCGCGGCCGGCGAGATCTGGATGTGAAATCTGTCTGACAGCGCGACGATCAGCTCGACCGTACGAAGCGAATCGAGCAGGTCGTGCTCGTACAGCGGGAGGTCGGGGTCGTCGATGACCTCGCGTGTGCCGAGCACCTGCGCGACAACGTCCAGCACGGCCAGCGATAGAGGCATACTCGAGGCGCGCGGAGAGTCCGCACTCAGACGCGCCGATTCGATCGTAGCGGCGCCTTCATGAACTGCGGGCGACACGTGGTTGATGAGCTGGTCGCCCGAGCGATACACTCCGGCGAACAAATGACGGTGATCGGTCCCGCCGTAGCCAAACCAAGGACTCGACCATGATCGGTCAAGCGATAGGTTCCTACCGGGTCGAGTCCAAACTTGGCGAAGGCGGAATGGGTGAGGTCTGGC
>JBKPMA010000618.1:0-7561 GCA_046731935.1 Acidobacteriota bacterium | reverse complement strand
TCATCGCATCGCGTCACCGCCCACGAGCGCACGACACCCGGCGAGGATGTCATCCCTGGCGAGGGGCATTTGTGGCAGAACGGCGAGTGCGTCGCAGCGGTGCACTATCTGCTGGTGGGGTCGGCGGTGCCAAATGATGCGGGGGGAACGATTCGGATCGAATCCCTGATGGGGGTGGTCCGATTTGCCGATGACGATTCGGCGCTTGCGGACGGCCTTCTGCACTCCGCAGACCTGGCGCTTCAACTCAAGGACGGACACACCTGCCGTGCCACGTGCAGGAGACGCTCGGCTCGACTCCGCGCCGCTGGATGGTCACCTTGACGACGCTCCAGTGACGTGAGACTCGGCGCGGTCCCGTCACAGGCAGCGGCGCACGTCCACGCTAATCAGCAGGAACAACAAGCCGAGAAGCCAGATCTCAAATGTCTGATTGACGAAGTGTGTCGGCCGCATGGCACCTCGCCCCTGTGCCGCTCGCGGCTCGATCGGAATGACGGCTGGCCATGACAATCACCTGTCGCGTCGAGGGCTGTCTGGTGCGTTGCTGATTTCTCGCTGGCGCGTCTTCGCGACGTTCCAGACGGAGGCACACGCATCACACAAGTAGTACTGCACGTGCTCGGTCGCGAGCGTCGCGCGAATCTCTGCGCTGCCGCAATGTGGGCAGGTCGTTGGCGGAATCAGCGTGCGCCCGGACGCCGGTGCGGACACGGGGCGTGAAAGATAGATCGACGGATGCCTTCTGTGCATCCGGCAATCCCCCTATTTCGCAAAAAATGATCTGTGGTGCGGGATTGTCACCGCGCGTCGGCGGCCATCGCATCCACCCGCGCATGCTCGAGCCATGCATGGAGCAGCCGCTCGACATCCGCGTCGGTCTTGCGTTGAAGGCGGAAGTGCCACTTCTTGCCGGACGCGTCCACAAGGCCAGGTCCATCGATGCGCCGAACGGCCTGCCGCGCGATGCTGAACGGATGCTGGCTCGAGTCGTAGTGAAACGTCATCGCGTCGATACGAACCCTTCCGGCGCACTGGCCACCGAGCGCATGCCGGTGCACGGCGGCGTACGTGGCAGCGGAGGATTTCGTCGGAGTGGGCAGCGAGGGCACGTCCCCGACCGGTGCGATGGTGCTCGTCATCGGCACGTTAGAATCGTGAGGCGTGGAGGCTGGGCGAGACGTCGGGCGAGAGGGCACGGCCCCCGGACGGCTCAGCGCTATCGCCCCGAACACCAGGCCGACCGCGAGCGCAACGATCCATGGTCCCCATCGCGCTGAAGCTCGGGACGCGGATGTCGGCGTGGACGAGGCGAGGCTCGACGCCTCAGCCGACGTCCGACCGTTACCTCGACAGATAGGACACACACCGCCCCATCCGTCCTGGCCAGTACCGTTGCAGCTTACGCAGGCGTTGCCCACTACTACGTGTTTCGGACGACGGCCCGCTCGCCACAGTGCTGACCTCAAGGGGGAATCCCGACCGTATGGGGAGTTCCCTGATGAACGGACACGAAATCACGTGCAGGCTTCCATTCTCCTGAGTTGCCCGCGACTACGCTCGATGGTGTAACAAGCGTGCTTGTGGGGAGAGCGCACGGCCGAATCGGAGCGGCGGGAGCGCAAATCTCTCCGCTTTCGTGCGGCTCGCTGAAATTGCCGGTCTGGCAGTGCGCTTGCTGAGAAGCGCGCGGGCCGCGCGGCGATGCGGCCTATCAAAAACCTAAACGACGTCAGTCCATTCCGGTCCAACAAGAACCGCATTCGCTGATGTGCGTCTAACGGCCGTCGTGTGCCCTCACGACGGCGTGTTCGTGGAGTTGTCCATGGTGTGTTTGCCGTTCCCGATTCGTGCGCGTCTCTTTGGTTCGCTAATGGCTGTGGCGTTGAGCGCCCTGGCCCTGTCCAGCACTGCCGATGCGCAGACGCTTGTGCTCAACCAGACCGGTACGCAAGTCACCGACACCACCATCAGAAGCGGCATCTACGCCACCACGAATCTCGACGAGCACGCACTGCTGACCCGCCGCAGCACGGATCCCGATTGGGAGCGGCGGAGTCTGGTCAAGTTCGATACCGACAACTTCATTGCTCCCGGATCAGTCGTGAAGTCGGCGACGTTGACACTGACGGTCAAGTCGGGGCTCGGCACGGCCGGCGGGTCGAGGACTATCAGCGCATATCGCGAGCCGTCGCCATTCAGGGAGGAGGAGGCGACCTGGCTCGAACGAGAGAATGGCGTCGCATGGTCGACGCCCGGCGGCGACTACGCAGAGCTCGTCGATCAGGCATCTGCCACGAACACGCCTGGCTCGAAAGTGACGTTCGATGTCACCGACCTCGTACAGCACACGTCTAACGGCGACTACGATACGCGCTATACGCGCCTGCTGCTGCTGGACGCCGGCGACGCGAGCAAGGACAGCTATCGTGAGTACTACTCATCGGAAGAGCCGACCGCCGCGCTGCGTCCGACGCTGACCGTCGTGCTGAGTACGGGAACGCCGGACACGGTATCCGGCACAACGAGCACGATCAAAGTGCTGCAGTGGAACATCGCGCAGGGATACGCGCCTGACGGCACGTCGAACATCGACCGCGTCGTGGCGTTCATCGCCTCGCAGAATCCAGACGTCATCTCGTTCAACGAAATCGTCCATTACTCCTCCGCCTCCGCCGACCAGCCCCTGCTCATTGCCGACAAGCTCCAGGCCCTGACCGGTCGGACCTGGACGTACCACTGGGTGCAGAAGTGGGGCGCCAGCAGCGGGGAAGGCGAATGTGTCATGACGCGACTGGGCATCGACGCGACGGACGAGTACCTGCTGACGGCGGACCGCTCGGTCGCCATGGCGCGACTCAACGTGAACGGCCGGATCGTGGACATGTTCTCCACGCACCTCGATCAGAACTCGAGCGCCACGCGTCTTGCGGAAGTGCTGCAGCTTGTCCCGTGGTCGGCCACCCAGCCGCAGCAGCGCATCATCGCGGGTGACTTCAATGGCTGGCCCGGCACGGTCGAGATCAACGAGATGCTGAAGACGCACATCGACGGGTGGGCGGCCGCAAAGGCGAAAGGCACTGCGGTCAGCTATCCGGACAATCCGGACGGCAATACCAGAAACACGAGGATCGACTACGTGTGGCTGTCGGAGGGTGCGACGGCATCGACGGTGACGAAGGCGCAGGTGTTCGACACCCGCGATGCGAGCGGCAAGAAGCCCTCCGATCACAATCCGCTGATCGTGACGATTCAGATCAGATAGCCGCGTCCTGCGGCCAGCGCCACGCTCGAGGTATCCTGAGTCGAATGCCGGCATCGCTTGGCATCGGCTCAGGAATCCGACACAATCCCGGCCGGAGGCGGCGGCGCGTGTCGAAGCGGCGGGATTCCTTGAACGGTGCGCACGCCATCCGAACGGCGGTGGCTGGCAGCGTCAGCAGGCCGAACCGCCACCTCACGTCTCTCACCTATGAGGTGCTGGTCCCGGCATCGCTCGAGACCACGTTCGCGTTCTTCGCCGATGCGTCGAACCTGGAGCGGCTGACGCCCCCCTGGCTGCGATTCTCGATTGTGACGCCGCTCCCGATCGTGATGCGTGCGGGCGTCGAGATCGAGTACCGGATCCGGCTTCACGGACTGCCGATCCCCTGGACCTCGCGCATCGAGGTGTGGGAGCCGGCCCGGCGATTCGTCGATCGGCAGACGGCAGGTCCCTATCTGTGGTGGCGCCACGAACACCGCTTCGAGGCGGCCGGCACGGCCACGCGCGTGATCGACGAGGTCGAATACCGGCCGCGGGCGGCTTGGCTGACGGCGCGTCTCGTGCGCCGGGACGTCGAGCGGATCTTCCGGTATCGGCAGGACGCGCTCTCTCAAATTTTCCATCACGGGCTGCCTGGCGACACCCCGCAGCGTGTCTGAGTGATGACGCACTCGAGCACGGTTGCGCGCGTCGCGCAGGGTGACGCGCCCGCGCACCTGGTCCTCTCGGTTTCGCGCCTCGGCAAGCAGTACGGCGACTTCGTCGCAGTCGACGATATTTCGTTCGCCGTTCAGCGTCACGAGATTCTCGGCATCGTCGGACCGAACGGCGCCGGAAAAACGACCACCATCAATATGATTCTCGGCGTGCTCGCGCCGACCTCGGGATCGATCACGATCGAGGGATACGACGTCCAAGCCGAGCGGCAGCGGGCCCTCGCTCAGACGAACTTCGCCGCTGTCTACGCGCCATTGCCAGGCAATCTGACCGTCGAACAGAACCTCCGCATCTACGGACTGCTCTACGGCGTCGCTCACTTGAAGCGTCGGATCGAGGCACTGCTCGAGACGTTCGACCTGGGCCGGTTCCGACGCGTGAAATGCGGCACGCTGTCGTCGGGAGAGCAGACGCGTGTCCAGCTCGCGAAGGCATTCCTGAACGAGCCGTCACTGCTGCTGCTGGACGAGCCGACGGCGTCGCTCGATCCCTCCGCCGCGCACGACGTACGGGAGCGGATCCGGCAGTATGCCGCCACGAACGACGTCGGGGTCCTCTGGACGTCGCACAACATGCGCGAGGTCGAGGAGACCTGTCATCGAGCGCTCTTCCTCTCGCATGGGCGCATCCTGCTCGAGGGCGATCCCAAGCAGCTGCCGCGGGAGCACGGGCAGCAGTCGCTCGACGATCTGTTCATTGCGGTCGCTCGCGAACCGGTGTCAGGAGAGCCGCAATGACGACGTTCTCGTGGCGCCGCGCGGGATCGGTGGTGCTGCGGCAGGCCTATCTGATTCGCGGCAGCCTTGCGCGCGTCCTGCCGCTGTTTGCCTGGGTGGCCACCGACATGATCCTGTGGGGGTTCCTGACGAGGTATCTCAACGGCGTGACGCGATCCGCCATGGATTTCGTGCCGACGCTGCTCGGCGCGGTGCTGCTGTGGGATTTCTTCGCGCGCGTGATGCAGGGCGTCACGACGGCGTTTCTCGAGGACGTGTGGTCGCGCAACTTCCTGAATCTCTTCGCGAGCCCGCTGTCGATCCCGGAGTACGTCGCGGGCCTGGTCGCGTCGAGCATCATGACGAGCGCCATCGGGCTGGTGGTCATGATCGCATTGGCCAGCGGGATCTTCGGCCTGTCGTTCTTCTCGTACGGGCTGTTGCTGTTCCCGTTCCTCCTGAACCTGTTCGTGTTCGGCATCGCCATGGGCGTCGTCGCGAGCGCGATCGTGCTCTGGTTCGGCCCCGCGTCGGAATGGTTCGTCTGGCCGATTCCGGCGGTCATCGCGCCATTCGCCGGCGTGTTCTACCCCGTGTCAACGCTGCCGGGCTGGATGCAGGCTGTCGCGTTCCTGTTGCCGCCGGCGTCCGTCTTCGACAGCATGCGCCGCATCATTGCCGGAGACGCCGTGTCTGTCGGAGCGCTCGCGTGGGGCGGCGGCCTCGCGCTCATCTACCTGCTGCTCGGAACGTGGGTGTTCGCACGCGTCCATCGCCATGCGGTGCGCGTCGGTCTGATCGCCCGTTACAGCGCGGAAACAGTCAGCTAGATCGCGACCCCCACACGCTTTGGCTCATCGTCATCGACACTCACATCGGAGCACAGGAGAACAGTCGTGGATCTTGGACTGAAGAACAAGGTGGCCGTGGTCACCGGCGCGAGCAAGGGTATCGGCCTCGCCATCACGAAGGCGCTGGTTGTTGAAGGCGTGCGCGTCATTGCCGGAGCGCGGAATGTCGGAGGCGATCTCCGGTCTCTCGTGGCCGACGGCGCGCCCCTGGACGCCGTTCCGGTCGATCTCGCCACGCCAGACGGTCCGCAGGCGCTCGTCGCCCGCGCTCAGCACTATGGCGGGCTCGACATCCTCGTGAACAATGTCGGCGCGGTCGCATTGAGACTCGACGGGTTCGCGAGCGTGACCGACGACGACTGGCTGTCGTCGCTCAATCTGAACTTCCTCTCGGCGGTGCGAACGACGCGCGCGGCGCTGCCGCTGCTGGCGCAGCGCGGCGGCGGGTCCATCGTGACCGTGAGCTCGGTCAACGCGTTTCTTCCAGACCCGGGCATCATCGATTACTGTGCGGCCAAGGCTGCGCTCACGAATTTCTCGAAGGCGCTGTCGAAGGAAGTGGGGCCGACGCACATCCGCGTGAACACGGTGAGCCCCGGCCCGGTGGAGACGGCGTTGTGGCTCGGCCCGGACGGCGTCGCGGCCACTGTGGCGAAGAAGTCTGGCGTCGACGTCGACACGGCGAGGCAGCAGGTCGTCGCATCACAAGGCGGCCTGGCGACCGGGCGGTTCACGCGTCCTGAAGAAGTCGCAGACCTCGTGCTGTTCCTGGCGAGCGATCGATCAGGGAACGTGACCGGAGCGGATTACGTGATCGACGGAGGCTTGATCAAGACGCTGTGAGCGCGAGTCGCGAGGGTGACAGGTTGGGATTCGTGCCCACCAGGCTGGCGGAGAGAGTGGGATTCGTGCCGAGAAGGTCTTGCGAGTGCGAGGCCTTCGAAGCCTGAGGACCACTCGACCCGCCAGCGACCGAGCCGGCGGCGAGCGATGCGTGCGGGGGTGATTCGTGCCGAGAAGACCTTGCCGCTGCGATGCCTTCGAAGCCTGAAGACCACTCGACCCGCCACCGACCGAGGCGGCGGCGAGGGAGCTGGCGGAGAGAGTGGGATTCGAACCCACGGTAGAGTTTCCCCTACACACGCTTTCCAAGCGTGCTCCTTCAACCACTCGGACATCTCTCCGCATTTAGAATCAACGACTTGCGAGCGGCTGGACAGCGATTATCGCACACGCTTGCACTTTGCGAGCTATTCATCCGATCTTGTTCCGATGAGCGGTTTAACGCACGCGAGAACATCCGCCTGAGAGAAATTGTGTCAGACCTCTCGATCCGTCGCAATCACTTACGGTGATTTCTTGAGCCGGACGCGTCTCGACTGGCTCGGTTACCGCGACCGGTAGATGAGTGGTCGACCACGTCTGTGGCGCGTTCCAAGACGGCGATGTAGCGGTTGTGCTGATACTCGCGGGCGAGATCGAGGGCCGTCTTCCCCGCGGGGTTCTTCGCATTGATGTTTGCTCCCGCTGCGAGCAGCAGCTCGATCATCCGGGTGTCGCCAAAGTCAATCGATGCGGCGAGCAAGAGCGGCGTGTATCCGACCTTGTCGACCGCGTTGACATCGACGCCGCGCTGGAGGAACAGGCGAGCCAAGTCCAGTCGATTGTTGTGGACGGCGGAGTCCAGCGGTGACCACGGTCCACCTTCAATAGCGTTGGCGTCCGCGCCGAGATCGAGCAACATCCGGACGACTTTTCGATCGCCGTTGCGAATCGCCATTTGCATGGCGGTCGGGTAGATACCAGGCCGCGACAGTAGCGGGAATCGCGCGTTCACCGGCTCCCCTGCACGATGCAGCCGTTCGAGAATCGAGGCGTTACCCGCGTGCGCGGCCAGTGGAAGGGCATACGAGTCAGACTGGCGGCGATCCGCGACGCGCCGCACCGTGTAGCCGCGATCCAGCAGCAGGTTGATCGCTCGATCACTGTGTGGGTATTGCGCGGCCACCATC
>JBKPMA010000617.1:0-8024 GCA_046731935.1 Acidobacteriota bacterium | reverse complement strand
GGATCTCATCGAGTATGCATTGCTAGCGGCGTTCATTGCCCTCGCCGCTGTCGCGGCGATCACGCAACTGGGCACTGCCATCAACAACATCTATACGCGGATCTCTAGCACCGTAGACTCCGCCGGCAGCTAGGGCCACGGACCGCAAGTAATCGCCCGCGACGGTAGCCATACACGCGAGGCACGGGACATGCTGTGTCCCGTACCATGTTCGGATTCTTTTCAACGCGACTCGGCTGCATCGGCTCTCTCATCGTGTCGATTGTCGGCAGTCTGCTGCTCATGTTCATCCTGCGCGGCTGTAGTTCCGGCAGTCGCCTGTCCCGCTCCGATCGCCACACAACGCAGCGAGTCGCGGCGCAGCATCACGCCGCGTGGTACACTGCGCTCATCACCCTTTCCTGAGCCATTCGCGATCCAGCGGATTCCTCATCTGAGGTATCCGAGGTTCGCCATTGGCCGACTCAGACCAGCCGAATATGCTCGGCGGTCGGTACGTCGATATTCCGTGCCCGACCGGGAAGCATCTTCGGTCGCTCGTGACGTTTCGAAATCACAGCGTTGCGGCGATGTTCTGTATCCCGTGCGAAGTCGCGTGGACCGAGTCGACAGCGCGGAACGAGCTACGCGCTGTCCCTCTCGATCGCGATCTCAGGCCGGGCTCAGCCTAGCTTCGCGCCCCACCATCGTTGCTCACTTATCCAAGAGTTCAACGCGTTTGTACGACTTGCCAAAAGCAGACCTTGCCGCGCAGGTCAATGGCCGTGGACACTGCAAATCGGGCCACAAATCGCTGGACCGTATGTGGTAGTCGTGTTGCATGCAGAGCCGTCGGATTGCCGAACAGTCTGCCTGAGCTTTGCGAGGTCGTTCCCATCTGCCCGCTGTGTGGCGGCAAAATGGAGTTGGTCTACGATCGGCCCACCACGAAGGTGTGTGTCTGCGTCGATTGCCACACCTCGATCACCGTGCCCGCGAGGGCCTGGGATGTCGCGCTGGAACGCGGCACCGTCAAGCCAAAGCCCCGGCGGCGTTCGACTGACTGGCCCCAAGGCCAGGGCGCCCGAGCATCTGGCGCCTAAGGCGCTCGCCCTCCCTTCTGCATTTCGTCTCCGCGAGTACTTCGGTCTGTTCCGTTTTGCACATCGCGTCACGTTCCGGCCGCCTAAGATCTCCATTTTGTGGAGCGGCTAATGTGGTACGCGGAGCGGTGGATATGCGCCCTGTTCGTTCTTCTTGGTTTCGCAACTCTCGCGATGAGCTGCCAGTGAAGTAAACCACGGCCCCTCACCCGCTCGGCCAGCGTCTCTGGCTCCCTCCCCGCGCGGGGTCCAGCACCGGAACGGCGAAGTACACCATCGGAAAGCGATGAATCATCCGTCGGCGTGAGCGGCAGTCGCGCCTCTCGTCTACGGCTGCAGAATCCGGTTCAGCGTCTCGAGGTCAACTGGCTTCGTCACGTGATCATCGAAGCCAGCGGTCAGTGCGCGATCCTTGTCGGTCTGAAGTCCGTACCCTGTCACGGCCACCAGCTTGAGCGGACCGCGATAACGCTCTCGGAGGCGCTGCGCGAGCTCGTAGCCGTCCATGCCCGGCAGCCCGATGTCCAGTAGCGCGATCTGGGGCTCGAAGGTGCTCGCTTCTCTCAGCGCGGCCGGACCGTCGTGGACGACAGCCACTCGATAGCCGACCGCTTCGAGCAACGCCTTGAGCGTCGCGCCTGCGTCGCCGTTGTCGTCGACCACCAGCACGCGCTGGCCGGTCCCTGGCACACTCTGGCTTCGTGCCGACGGCGCCGCGGTCGCGGGCAGCGCGTACGGCCCCAGCGCTGGCAGGCTCACGATGAATTCACTGCCCTGGCCGAGCCCCGCGCTCTCGACCCTCACGGCGCCTCCATGCATGCGGATCAGCGTTCGCACAATCGCGAGGCCAAGGCCAAGACCGCCCGCTGACCGATTGCTGCTTTGCGGCTCCTGGACGAACAGCTCAAAGATTTGTTCCTGCATGTCGGGCGCGATCCCGATGCCTTCGTCCCTGACGCTCACTTCGACCGTGTCGCCCGCGCGCCAGGCCTTCACTGTAATCGTGCGACCGATCTCACTGTATTTCGAGGCGTTGGCGAGCAGGTTCGAGAGCGATTGGGCAAGCCGCTGGATGTCGCCCATGACCTTGAGACCGTCTCGCGGCACATCCAGTAACAGCTGGTGCTCGCGCTGATCGAGCAGCGGACTGACGGTTTCGACCGCCCGCAGCACGGCCTCGGCTACTTCTACCGGCTCTGTTCGCAGTTCGATCGTGCCCCGCGTGATCCGCGATACGTCCAGCAGGTCGTCGACCAGTCGCCGGATGTGTCCGACTTGCCGCTCGATGATCTCCTGCTCACGCGACTGTTCTCCACGCAACTGCATGACCTGGAGAGCGGTCACGATCGGTGCGAGGGGGTTACGCATCTCATGACCGAGCATCGCGAGAAATTCATCCTTCGTTCGATTGGCGTCCTCCAACGCCTTGGCCTGGCGCTCCAGCAGCAGGCGCGCTTCCACTCGGTCGGAGATGTCGCGGAAGTAACACACCACCCCGTAGTCGCCATCAGGCAGCGTAATACGCTCCAATCGCCACTCGTAGTACTCGGTCACGCCGCGGTCGATCCGAAATTCCGCGCGCTCGCGAGCGACATAGGGCTCGCCGGTGTCGAGTGTATGGCGAAAGATCCGCACGATCTCGTCGGCGAATTTTTTGTCCCACAGGATGCGGATGATCTCGTCGAAGTCACGGCCGACGACTCCGCCTGGAATGTCGCCGAAGACGGGCAGCGCGACCGGATTGACGTCACGAATCCGGAAGTCGGCATCGACCAGATACACACCGAGCGGAGCCTGATTGAGCAATGTCTCGTACTGATCGCTGCGATAGCGCAGCGCCCGTGCCGCCTCCTGCCGCACACGCGCCAACGCCAATTGCGAGGTGATTCGGGCCAGCAAGTCGCGCGCACTGAAAGGCTTGATGAGATAGTCGTCGGCTCCTGCGGCCAAGCCTTCGATGCGGGATTCTTCACCGGCGCGCGCCGACAGCATGATCACCGGCAGTGTGCGCAGATGCGGATCGGCTCGGATAGCACGCACCAGACTGAACCCGTCCATTCGCGACATCATCACGTCGGTGAGCAGGAGATCCGGTGTGCGGGTGCGAGCCTGTTCCAGGGCGGCTTCCCCGTCCGCCACAGACACCACGTCGAACTGGTGCGTCAGCAGGCGACTCAGATATTCGCGCATGTCGGCGTTGTCGTCTGCGAGCAGGATCCGTCCACGCTCGGCGACCGAACCTGGATCACGCCCAGGGAACGCTTCCGACAATTCAGCGAGCGACGAACGGTCCGGCACGTCAGCCCCGTCGTCGTTGGAGGACGGCAGCCAACGCAACGCCTCCTCCACAAACGGCGCTGCCCCGACGCGAGTGGACGCAACCGACTTGTCAGCGCCGAGACGCTCGGCTGGGAGATGCGAGTGACCCGTCGGAATGCTCACGGTAAACGTGCTGCCACGGCCCTCTTCGCTCGCGACGGTGACCTCGCCACCGTGCAGTCTCACGAGCTCCCGCACGAAGGCCAGGCCGATCCCGGTGCCTTCATGGGTGCGAGAGCGGCTGTTCTTGACGCGGTGAAAGCGTTGAAACATCTTCGGGACATCCGCGGAGGGGATCCCTACGCCGGTGTCTCGTACTGACAGCTCGAACCGATCGCCAAGACAGCGAAGCACGACGGCGATCTCACCCTCGAACGTGAACTTGAAGGCGTTCGAGAGCAGGTTGAGGACGATCTTTTCCCACATGTCAGGGTCCACATATGCCTCTGTGGACATCGGTGGACAGTCGACCGTGAGCCGCACGCCGGCTTTCTCGATCGCAGACCGAAACACACTGGCGAGCTCTGCGGTGAGCGTTGCTAAATCAGTGCGCTCATAGGTCGCGTCTACCCGCCCCGCTTCCAGACGCGCGAAATCGAGCAGTGTATTTACGAGCTTCAGCAGCCGCAGGCTGTTGCGGTGGGCGACCTTGACCGCCGCCTCCGCCTGTGGCGGCAGCGAGCCAGGCGCAGAGTCGAGGGTTTCCTGCAACGGACCGAGGATCAGCGCCAGTGGCGTGCGAAACTCATGGCTGACATTGGAGAAGAACACGTTCTTCGCCCGATCGATCTCCGCCAGCGCCTCCGCGCGCGTGCGTTCCTCCTCGTACGCCAGCACGTTCGCCAGCGCTGCGGCGATCTGGCTCGCGACGAGATTGAGAAACGTCAGATAGTCGGCGTCGATTCTGCGGCGAGGGCTGACGCCGGCGACGATGAATCCGTGCGGCGCACCGCCTCCGGCGCGAACAATCGGCAGCACCACCGCGGACTGCGCGGGCTCGGGCCACGGCCCGCCTGGCAGCGACCCGAGAGCCGCTGTGAGTTGTTCGATGACCACGGGCTGGCCAGTCGCAGACGCTTCAGCGAGCGGCCACAGCTCCGCGGGAGGCGCACCCGCAGTGGAGGGCTGCCCATCCACATAGAAGAACGCGAACGGTACATCATGCGGATTGTCAGCGAGGACGTCGCTCGACAGCCGGAACACGTCGATTGCGGATTTCGCGTCCGCGGTCCGCGTCCCCAGTTCCCGCAACGTCCGGACGCGCCGTGCGCTCACGACTCGCCCGGTGGTTTCGTTCACGATGCAGAAGATGCCCCCGACCTGACCCGACTCGTCGCGCACCGGGTCGTACGAGACGTCAAAGAAAGCTTCCTCCGGATAGCCAAACCGCTCGAGGGAAAACGGCAGGTCCTTCGCCCAGAACGCCTCGCCTGTCGACAGCACACCTTCAAAAAATCCCTTGAGGCCCTGCGCCCACACTTCGCGCCACGCCTCGCGTACAGGCAGACCGAGGACGTGCGGGTGCTTGGCACCGAACACGGGCCGGTAGCCGTCGTTGTAGAGGGTGATGAGTTCCGGGCCCCAGCAGAGAATGATTTGCGCTTTCGAAGGAAGGCAGATGCTGACGGCGCTTCGCAGGCTTTGAGGCCACTCGTCAACAGGCCCCAACGGAGTCCTTGACCAGTCGAAGGCGCGTATCCGCCAGCCCATCTCGCCGCCGCCAGCAAGGAACCCGAAGGTCTCGCCGGCACCTGGCTTGCTCTCTGAGGTCACGGCGTCATTCTCCACGAGCGAAACCACCCAGTGCCGCGTGGGCGCGACGCCGAAAGTATAGACCGCGAACGCCCACGTCCTCGCAGTCGGCCGAAGAGCCGTTTGCGACCCTCACAGGGTAGTCTCTGCGGAACCTGTTGAGTGGACTGGAATCTCCTACGTGCGTACTCTTCAGTCGAGTTGGCGTTCATCCAGTCAATCGGACAGAATGGCGCCCGGGAGCGAGCGTGCCGAATCAGCGTGATCCGTTAGACATTGCGCATCTGGCCAACATCGTCGAATCCTCCGACGACGCGATCATCAGCAAGAACCTCGACGGCATCATTCAATCGTGGAATCGCGCGGCTGAGCGCATGTTCGGCTTCCCAGCGGACGAAGCCATCGGCCGCTCCATTCGCATGATCATCCCGAAGGACCTGCATGCCGAGGAAGACACCATCCTCGCGCGTATCCGCGCAGGCGACGCGATTGAGCACTTCGAGACCCGCCGCGTCCGGAACGACGGTCGTGAGGTACTGATCTCACTGTCTGTTTCTCCGTTGTTCGACGGTTCCGGACGCATCATCGGCGCATCAAAGATCGCTCGAGATGTCACGGAGGCGGTGCGCCTTCGCGAGCTGACGCGCCAGCAGGCCGACGCCGCACGCACGCTCGCCGATATCGGTGCAGCAGTCACCGGCAACCTGGATCGCGACGCGGTCGTGCAACGCGTGACGGACGCGGCGACTGCCGCGACCCAGGCCGAGTTCGGTGCGTTCTTCTACAACGTGGTTGACCTCACCTCCGGTAAGGCTTACATGCTGCACACGTTGTCGGGGGCACCGAAGGAAGCGTTCGCAAACTTTCCCAACCCGCGCGCCACGGCGGTGTTCGGGCCCACGTTTCAGGGCCAGGGCCCCGTCCGCATGGATGACGTGACCGCTGATCCTCGCTTCGGGAAGAACGCGCCCTACTACGGCATGCCACCCGGACATCTTCCCGTTCGCAGCTATCTCGCCGTGCCCGTCATGGGTCCGGCCAATACAGTGTTGGGCGGATTGTTCTTCGGCCATTCAACGCCCGGCGTATTCACCGCGCATCACGAGGAATTGGTGGTGGGTATCGCGGCCTGGGCATCTGTTGCGCTGGAAAACGCACGGCTGTACACGACCGCTCGTGATGCCGACCAATTGAAGGATGAATTCCTGGCGGTGCTGTCGCACGAGTTGCGTACCCCGCTCCATGCCATCGTCGGATATGCGCGGCTGCTGCGAGGCGGGATGCTGAATCCAGAAGAGGCCGACCGCGGTTTGGCAGTGGTGGAGCGAAACGCGCAGGCACTCGGCAAGATGGTCGACGACGTGCTCGATGTGTCTCGGATTCTTTCGGGCAAGCTCCGCCTAGATGTGCAGCCGGTGGATCTTCCGCTGCTCTTGCGCGATGCCATCGCGACAGTGCAGCCGGCCGCGGACGCCAAGAGCATACGGATACAGCCGGTCGTCGACTACGGCGTGGGCCCGGTGTCTGGTGATCCAGCGCGACTCCAGCAGGTGATGTGGAATCTGCTCACGAACGCCGTCAAATTCACGCCGAAGGACGGTCGAGTCCAGGTTCGTCTCGAGCGGGTCAACTCACACGTGGAGGTGGTGGTCAGCGACACGGGCGTTGGTATCCGGCCCGAATTCCTGCCACACATCTTCGAGAAATTTCGACAGGCGGAAGCTGGAACCACTCGCAAGACCGGAGGACTCGGGCTCGGCCTCTCGATCGTGCGTCATCTGGTGGAAATGCACGGCGGAAGCGTCGAGGCCGCAAGTGATGGTGAAGGTCAGGGAACCACGTTCCGTGTGAAACTTCCGCTGCTGATTCTTCACGGGTCGCGTGCCGCCGACGCGTGGCATCCCACCAGCAGCCGAATGGAGGCGCTAAGCGAGCTTGGCAATCTTCACGGGGTGACGGTACTCGCCATCGATGACGAACCCGACGCACTCGCGCTGCTGAGGCTCGTCCTGGAAACCGCCGGCGCACGGGTCATCACGCTTCCTTCGGCTCCTCTGGCGCTCGAAGATCTCCCGGCCGTGCGTCCGCAAGTGATCCTGGCCGACGTCGGGATGCCGAGTATGGATGGATACGAATTCATCGGCCGCGTGCGTCACCATGAGGACCCAATGATCCGCGACATCCCGGCCGCTGCGTTGACCGCGCTTGCTCGTGCGGAAGACCGAACCAAGGCGCTGCAGAGTGGGTTCGAGATGCACCTTACAAAGCCGGTGGATCCCGGAGAACTCGTTGCCGCGGTGGCGCGGTTAGCGAGACGCTCTTCCTCGAACAAGCCATAGCGTCTCGCGCCGCAACGGCGCCGTTCTGGCCGCTCGCGTGACTAATGCTCGCGTGGTTTCACGACGGCTCGAAGTGCTGTCAGGAGATCGAGGAAGCCAGCTTTCGGAAGCACGTCCCGCATGCCGGCGGCTTTGGCGCGGACTTCAAGACCGTCGAACGGATGCGCGGTGTACCCGATGACCGGAATTGACGCCGATCGAGGTGAGGCCTTCAGTTGAGCCGTCGCGTCGATACCGTCGAGTATCGGCATGCTGACATCCATGATGATCGCGTCGAGGAACTGCTCACTCGCCCATGCGACCGCGTCCGCCCCATTGTCGGCCGTCAGGACCCGAAAGCCCGACCGCTCGAGAAAGAGGCGCATGGCCTCTCGAAAGTCGGCGTGATCGTCTACGACCAGCACACATGGCCTCGTTCCTGTGCAGGCGTCTGCTGGGCGGCTGCTCTGCGGCATGTTCACCCAAGCAGGGTACGCAAGGGCGAAGCCACGAAGTCCGAGGTATCGCAGATAGTGTGAAAGCGGTTATGGTA
>JBKPMA010000616.1:0-3544 GCA_046731935.1 Acidobacteriota bacterium | reverse complement strand
GGTACGTGCAGGTGGTGCCGAAGTCGAGCGGCCGGTGAGTTCGACTGGACGCCGTCAGGCGCCGGCCGCGGCGGCTCCCGCAGCGCCACGAGCCGCTGCCCGTCAGGCCGCTCCGGCGCCGCAGCAGCAGACGGCGCCGCCGAGAGCGTTTGCACCGGTGGCACCAGCGCCGCCTCCTGCCCCGCCGAAGCCGCGGCTGGCTCCGGCGCAGTTGATCGCCAATCCGCAGCTGCGGGTGACCGAGGCGAGTGAATCGGCCGGTCCCCTGTTCGGTGTTCCGAGGGACAAAGCGGTCGGCCAGCACGTGCTCGACGCAATTTCCGATCGCGGACTGCTCGATGCCGTGCTCAAATGCCTCAGTGCGCTGCCACCGGCTGGTCAACAGGAGGCCACGGTGACGCACGAAGCGACAGGACTGTCCCTGAAGGTAAAACTCAGCCGGACCGGCAAAGACCAGCCTGTCACCATCGAGGCGCAGGAGGCGTAACCCATGCGGCGCGACTCCGTCGCGGTGAGCACCAGCGCACTTCAACGGCCGGTTCTTGCCGTCCGAAAGGCCGGGGCTGGCGAAGTCGATACCCCTGTCGTTGTCGGTAAACCAATCTCAATCGGCAGCTCGAAGACAGCCACCATCGTGGTCGCTGGCGCCGGCGTCGCCGCCATGCACGCAGTCGTCTCCGACACCAGTGGTCAGATTCTGCTCGAGGACCAGCAGACGCCCAACGGCACCATGGTCAACGGACAGCCGGTGCTGAACTACGTGCTCAACGCCGGCGACGTGATCGCCCTTGGCGACACGACGATCACGCTCGTCGATCGAGCGGTGACAGCGCCCGCCGACGATACTCCGGCGGCGGCCAGCGGCGGCAGCAAGGTGCTGAAGCTGGGAATGGTGGCGGTCGGGACGGGCGTTGTGCTGGGCGGGATCCTGTTCATGCTCGCGCCTGCTGCACCTCCAGCTGCGGCCACGGATGCGACGGCGACGCCCGCGGCCACGCCGGCACCGACTCCTGGAGGAGCACCGGCGACTGCTGTCGGCGGAACGCCTGCGTCCACACCGGCAGCCGCCCCGGCGCAGCCTGCGCCCGGCGGAGCGCCTGCGCCACCAGGTCGTGCTCCCGCGCCGGGAGGGGCCGTGGTGCCAACGCAGCCGACGCTGGATGCCAAGGCGGCAGCCGCCGCGCTCAAGGGCGCTGAGGACTCGGTTCTGGTCCGTCGGACTGCCGCCAACGCGGTGGCATCGGGTGTCGACCCCGTGGATGCGCTGTTTGACGAAGGCCAGTCCCAGCGATCCGCAGGACGATTGCGCGACGCTTCACGCCTTTTCGCAGCAGCGCTCGAGCGGCGTCCAAACCACCCACTGGCGCGGATTCGTTTGAACGATACATTGCGTGAGCTCGACGCGACGATAACAGAGACGATCGCCGAAGCTGAACGCAGTGCCGCCCGATTACAGTATGAGGACGCCCTGAACATGTGGGAGCGCGTGATCGAGCTCACCGAGCAAGGGGATCCGCGGGCCGCGCGGGCCCGACTCGGGATCGATGAGGCGCGCTCGCACATGGCGCGATAAACACGGTAGTTGTGACGGCCCGCCCGCCGGGCGGGCCTTTGAAACAGAAGGCAGACGACTCGTGGCTAAGTTGGTGGTCTTTCGAGGCACGCGCCCAGAGCGATACGTCGATCTGACCGATCGCGATCTCCGGATCGGGAGAGCGCCGGAAAACGACGTCATTCTGGAGGATCCGGACCGTACCGTCTCCCGCTTCCACGCGGAGCTCCGGTTCGAGAACGGGCAGTACTCCCTCATCGACCTGAACAGCCAGAATGGTCTCTGGATGGACGGGCAGCGCCTCCCTCGCCTGACGCTCGAGCCCGGGCGTCCGGTGAGCGTGGGTATGTTCCGGCTGTTGCTGGAGGCCGACGACCAGAGAGCGGCAGCCGCGCCGCCGCCCCCGGTCGATCGCACGATGCTCGCCAGTGACATGCCTGGGGGTGCAGCCTTGGGCGGACCTCCGCCCATGCCGGTGCCAGGTGCCGGTGCGCCGGCTCCGCCGCCACCGCCCGCTCCTCCCGCTCCGGCAGCCAAAGCTGCGGCTCCCCCGCCGACGCCGAAGCGTTCCGGCGCGAAGGCAGCGTCGGCCGCGCCCGGGGACCAGACGAGCATCATTTCGAAGATCGCTCGCCCGAAGGTCATCCTGTCAGTGCTCGGTCTGCTCGTGCTGTTGATGGTCGGCCGGATGCTCCTCGACAGCGGCGGCGAACAGCCGCAAGTCGTCGAGAACACCCAGTCGCAGACGCCACCCGTCAAGACCAACGAGCAGCTCATTGCCGATCACATTACGGAAGGCAAGGCGAAGCTCGCGGCCGGCGATTTCGACGCGGCCATCACGGAGGCGGAACGAGCGCTGGTCATCGACCAGGAGAACCCGGACGCGCTGGCCCTGAAGATCAAGGCTGAAGAAGCCAAACGCGCCGCACCTGCGCCAACGCCCACGCCAGCACCGGCGCCCGGCCCCACGCCGGCACCGGGACCGACGCCTCCGGCGCCGACGCCGACGCCAGTACCAACGCCAACCCCGACTCCGGCACCGGGGCCGAAGGCTGGTCCGACGACGCCGAAGACGAAGCCCAAGCCGAAGCCTGGCCCGACGCCGGCGCCCTCGCCGTACGTGCAGCAGCGGTACGCGCAAGGAAAGGCCGCGCTCGAACGCGGGCGGTACACGGAAGCGGCCGCGGCGTTCGAGGAAGTGCTGCAGCAGGAGCCCGGCTATCTCGACGCGCAGGCGCTGTTGAACCAGACGCATAGCGCCCAGAAGACCAAGGCCGTCGAAGCGCTGCAGGCCGGTCAGAAGCTCGCCGAGTCAGGCGACCTTTCCGGTGCGCGCGATCAGTACGCGCGCGCGCGTTCGCTCGACAAGAACACACCGGGTCTCGAAGACGCGCTCGGGGCGCTCGCGGAGAAGATGAAGGACGTCGGTGCGTCCGCCTACCGCCGCGCGCGGCAGTACGACGCGCTCGGCCGCTCGGCAGACGCTATTCCACTCTACGAGCAGGCCGTGCAGTACCTGCCCGACGCCGATCCGAACAAAAAGACCGCGCAGGAGCGCCTCGCCGCTCTCAAGGGCGGCCGGTAGACGACGCGCCATGAACAACGCTGAACTCGACGATCGCCTCGCTGAGCTCTTCACCGGCTACAACGTGCTGCCGGCGTCGATGCTCGATCGGGCGCGCAAGTTCCAGGAATCACGGGGCGGCACACTCGCCGGCTCGCTCACGGAACTGCACATCGTCGAGGAAGACACGCTTCCGCCTCTCCTCGAGGAGCTGACAGGCGTTCGTGCGGTCGATCCGCGGCTGCTGACGGTGTACCCGGATTTCGTCGAGCGGATGAACGTCCTGGTGCCGCCCGAGGTCATCGCGGCGCTCATGGTGTTTCCGGCGCAGATGGAGATCAACACGATCCACGTCTGCATGCTGAATCCGACCGACGGCTGGACGGCGCGCGCGCTCGAATCGGTCTCCGGGTGCAAGGTCGTTCCCG
>JBKPMA010000615.1:0-4305 GCA_046731935.1 Acidobacteriota bacterium | reverse complement strand
ATACCGCGGAGCCCGGTGACGGTCGTACGCAAGATGGGGAGCAGGCCGTACAGAACCAGCGCGACGAGCGCGGCGCGCGGACCGATCCCGCCGACGAAGGGCAGCGGGATCAGAAATCCCAGCAGCGCCAGGCTCGGGATCGTCTGAACGAGATTCGCAAAGCCGACGAGCGAGGCGCCGAGCCGCGGCCGTCTGGCGGCAACGATGCCGAGTGGAATCCCGATCGCCACCGCGATTCCTGTGGACACAGCGACGAGCACCACGTGCTGCAGAGTCAGGCGCACGAGCTCATCTCGGTGGCTGGCCCAGAACAGGAAGAGCGGCATTCGTACGGATGAGCGTACCACGGCCGTACCAAACTGATGAGCCGAGGACACTCAAATTTTCCACTCGATTTAGGACGTCGGTACCACGGGGCGCTGCATTGCAGCTGTTAGATTCCGCGCCATGACCGACACCATGCACGCACGCCCCGTCTCATCGGGCCCGGTCATCGGCGACAGGGAGATCCGCGCTGACAAACATGTCCCTCCCTCCGACGACACAGAGGCGGCGATTCCGTGGGAGACGGAAGTCCCGCACGAGCCGATCTTCACGCCAGAAGCCGCACGCAGGGCGGTGGAGTCGCTCGCCGACGTGTGGAACGAGGACGCAGCCGTCACCGCGGCGCCGACGAGCACAGACAAAGAGTCACGACGGGTGGCCGCACCGCCTGCGCGATCGCGAACCACTCCGTCTTTCGCTGCACGCGTGCCGATGCTGCTGACGGCAACCGCCGCGTGTGCGCTGCCGCTCGCGCTCATCGCCGTGGTCGCCGTTCCCCGGCTGTCAGGGTTCGCATCCGCACCGCCGCCGAGCGGCCAGATCTCGATCCGCAGTGACCAGCCGGCGCTCGTGTCCATCGACGGCAAGGATCGCGGCACCACACCAGTCGACGTCGCGCTCGATCCCGGTCCTCACGCCGTGCGCGTGTCCAGCGGGCAGAGCATCCAGGCCATGACGATCGTCGTTACGCCTGGCGCACACGACGTGCATCACGTGCACCAGATGGGAGCGGTCCCCGCGGCACCACCCAGGGGGACGCTCCGTGTCAGCACGCCCGAGCCCGGCGCACGGATCGCGCTCGACGGCGTATTCCGTGGCCTCACGCCGATGCTGTTTGCCGCACTGACGCCTGGCTTCCACAGTGTCGTCGTCAGCAAGGGCGCACTGAGTGTGCGACGCGACGTCACCATTGACGCCGATCGCACGATCGAGCTCGATCTCGTGCCTGCTGCCACGAGTACGGCCGGATCACCGGCTGCCGGCCGGGTCGAGATCACCAGCCCGTTCGACGTCGAAATCTGGGAGAGCGGCACGCTGATTGGCTCCAGCCGCACGGCGCGATTGATGCTCGAGCCAGGCACTCATGCGCTGGAACTCGTGAACTCGGCGCTCTTGTACCGAGGCCGCCGGTCCGTGGTGGTCTCCGCGGGCCGGACCACATCCCTCAAGATCGTGGCGCCGCAAGGCACGCTCAGCGTGAACGCGACACCGTGGGCGGACGTGTGGGTGGACGGCTCGCGAGTGGGCGAGACACCACTCGGCGAAGTGGCAGTGCCGATCGGGCCGCACGACATCGTCCTTCGCCATCCGGATTTTGCCGAACGACACGTGCAGTCGATCGTGCGTGTGGGAGAGGTCACACGCGTCGCGATCGATCTCCGCAGGCAAGCCAGTCAGCCCTAGGAGAACATCATGTTCCTGACACTCGCGCTGATCTCAGCCGTGAGCCTCGGTCCCGCGACCGACCCCTCCACGGTCGCCGCTGCGGTTGACGCGGCCCGGGACCTGTACGCGGCCGCATCGTATCGTGAGGCGCTCGACGCTCTCAGCAAAGCCGACGGCACACAGGCGACGTCGGTCGTCTACGAATACCAGGCGCTCTGCCTTCTGGCGCTCGGTCGTCGAGCTGAGGCGGCAAGCGCGTTCTCGAAGCTCGTGGAACGAGACCCGATGTTCCAAGGCGATCAAAACGCGTTCGCGCCGTCGGTCAGGGAGTTGTTCGAGACCGTCCGCCGGGAGACGCTGCCGAAAGCGGCGCGCCTTCGGTTTGCGGCGGCCCGGACCGCCTTCGAGCAGAACGACTACCGCACGGCTGCGCAGGGCTTCGCGGAAGTCGGGCGCCTCCTGGACGAAATGTCTGCCATGAAGCTGGCGCCCGAAGGTGCCGACGATCTCAGACTACTCGCGGCGGGGTTCGCGGACCTGGCTCAATCGCGGCTGCGACTCTCGGTCGCGCATCCGGCCGCGGTCCTCAAACCGACCGGTGCTCCAGCCCTTGCTTCAAAGGCTCGACGCATCGTCGTACCGGCCGTGCCGATCGAGCGGACGCTGCCACCCTGGCCCTCGACACTCGGACGGCCGCTGCTGATGACCGGAACGATGAGGATCACGATCGATGCGACGGGCACGGTGACGGCCGCGCAGCTCAACGCGCCGATCAATCCGACGTACGACGCGATGCTGATGGCGGCGGCGCTCACATGGCGCTATCAACCGGCGACACTCGACGGACGCCCGACTGAATCGACGCAAGTCATTCGAATTGACCTGCCTCGATGACGCACGCGTGTCCGGACGATCGCCCCGCCGCGTGCCGCGAGGGTGAATCTGCGGGTTCAACCTTCAGTCGCCAATAGATCGCGGATGTGCGGGTCGTCGGACTGGCGCAGGTGCTCGGGGGCCGCGATCGTATGGAGCCGGCCGTCTGCCAGGACGCCGACGCGATCGCCCAGCGACAGTGCTTCGTGCATGTCATGGGTGACGATCACGACGGTCTTCCTGAGCCGCTGCTGGATCGCACGGAACGCGTCGCGCAACTCTCTGCGGGTGATCGGGTCCAACGCTCCGAACGGTTCGTCCATCAGGAGCACGGGCGGGTCGGCCGCCAGCGCACGCGCCACGCCGACGCGCTGCCGCTGACCGCCGGAGAGCTCAGAGGGCATTCGAGCGGCGTAGGTCGGCCCGGGAAGATCCACGAGACCCAGCAGCTCGTCGACTCTCGCCTGCACCCGCGTCTTGTCCCAGCCGAGCAGACGCGGCACGATGCCGACGTTCTCGCCAATCGTCATGTGCGGGAAGAGCGCGATTTCCTGGAGCACGTAGCCCGTCCGGCGCCGGAGCTCGAAGGGATCCCACTGCCGCGTCTCTTTGCCGTGCACGAGTACGCGCCCGGACTCTGGTTCGAGCAGGCGGTTCATCAGCTTGAGCGCGGTGCTCTTGCCGGCGCCGCTGCGTCCGACGAGCGCGACGGCCTCGCCGCTGTCGATCGTGAACGACACGTCGTTCAGGATGGTCTGCGCACCGCGCGCGAAATCGACGTGTTCGAAGACGATAGTCGACACGGATCAGCGTCGGATCTCGAAGTCGACCGATTGCGTGCGCTCGTCGATCTTCTTCTTCTCGCGTCTTTGGACGATCACTTGGAGCACGTAGGAGCCTGCAGGCATGTCTGTCCCAAGCGACAGCGTCCCGACGATGGGGATCACGCGCATCGTCCCGTCAGACTTCACGTTCGTCGTGACCGGCGTGAAAGCGCTCCTATAGACGACTGTGCCGTCGCGGATGACGGCCGTGGCCATCTGGAGGTCAGAATCCTTGTCTTTCAGCCCATCGAAAATCTCATAGGCGTACACCGCATTCACGCCTGGTGACAGTATCCGGACCTCGGGCTCGAACAAGACGACATCGGCAAGCCCTTCGGGCGCATCAGGATTCGGCGCGACGTCATTCGTCTTTGCATCGCCATCGCTCGCACCCTTGAGGAGCACGCCCGACAACGCGAGCCGGCCTGTCCCGACGTCAGGAACCGCGACGAACTGCGACGCCGATCCCCGCTCCTTCGAGCTCACATCCTCGACGGCTGCACGCATTTGGTAGGGACCGGACTCTTTGATGGCGCTCTTGACCGTCACGACCAGCCCGCGCTCGCGCACGCGCTGGAACGCCTCGTCCGTGAGTGCGAGCGGGACCTCGCGCCGCCAGCCATTGATCACCTGTCCGTTGTCGCCGATGGTCATCAGCAGCACCTGAAATCGGGCGGTGTGCTTCCCGGCTTGGTCCACGTCGAAATGGAGGCCCGCCGGATCGATGAACAGCAGCGACCGCACATACGATCCGATCGTCGCATCGTGGCCGAAGACCGACGTGAGCCGCACCGTGATGCGGCCGGCGTCGAATGGCGATACCGCCGACAGGACGAGCGGATCGACCGTGGCAGTCGTCTGCGCGCGTGTGTCAAAGGGACCGAAGAATCCCTGCCGA
>JBKPMA010000614.1:0-5951 GCA_046731935.1 Acidobacteriota bacterium | reverse complement strand
GTGTTGCGATACTTCGGTGCCGATGGCATTCGTGAGCGCCTCGAGGAGCACATCCGGCTCGCTCGGTTGTTCGCATCCTGGGTCTATGCGTCGCCATCGTTCGAGCGCGCGGCGGACGTGCCGTTCAGCGTGGTGTGCTTTCGTTGCCGTCCGCCGGGGATGGCAGACGGCGATGCCATCGATCGCCTGAATACATCGTTGATGGACGCGGTGAATCAGACCGGCGAGGTCTTCCTGTCACACACGAAGCTCGGAGGACGGTTCGTGATCCGTCTTGCCGTCGGCAATCTCCGTACGACGGAGCGGCACGTGCAGCGGGCGTGGGAACTGTTGCAGGAACACGCAGGACGGCTGACGGGATGAGTGCGTCTGCCTAGGCGGCGAGCCGCCAGCGCTCGGTCCAGACCGATGCGCTCCGCGCCAGACACACCATGCCGTGCGGTGGGAATTCCGGCGTGGACGACTCTGAGCTCCCGCCAACCATCACTCGCAGAAGCCGCGCGAAATGCGGCATGTGTCCGACCAGCAGCACGGGCGAGTCTTCCGCGAGCAGCTGATCCCGTATCCATTCCGGCGGGTCCGCCGGCTGCAGATTGCGGACCGCCGTGAACGTCGCCAGCGGATTACACGCGCGCCAGAACGCTTCCGCCGTCTGGCGGGCGCGCAGCTTGCCGCTGTGCCAGATCGCATGTGGATGGACACCGCGCAAAGCCGCCGCGCGAGCGAGATCGTCCGCCGTTGCACGTCCGACCGGCGAAAGCGGCTGCTGCGGATCTTCCTTCGGGCCGAGCGCGGGCGCGTGATGAACGAGATAGACGAGGGCGTCGTTCGCCGGCGCGTCACCACTCATCGCGCGAGCCCTGCCCCGACGGGACTGAGAACGCCTCGTCTTCGACGGCCGCATCGACGACGTCGAGCAGCGTTCGCAGCTCCGGCGCCTGCAGAACACGGGGGGCTGTTTGCACCGGCTCGATCTGAGGGATTTCGTCGGGCGGTGCCGCGCCGAGATCGCGGAAGCGTCTCGCCGAAGGCAGCACGCGTGATTCGAGCGACCCTACCGACTTGTTGAACGAGTCGATCGCCCGTTCGAAATGCCTCCGCACGTCGTCGACGTGGCTGGCCATCGCGAGGATGCGGACGTACAGCTCGCGGCCGAGCGCGCTGATCTGTTCGGCATTCTGCTCGATGCGCGCCTGCCGCCAGCCGTACGCCACCGCTTTGAGCATCGCGATCAGCGTCGTGGGACTGGCGAGGATGACGCGCTGGCTCACGCCGGCTTCGATGAGCGCGGGATCGTGCTGCACGGCCGCACTGAACAGCGACTCGCCCGGCAGGAACATGACCACGAACTCCGGCGAGCCGGGTACCTGTGCGGCGTAGTCTTTCGACGACAGGCGCGACATGTGATCGCGTACCTGCCGCGCATGTTCGACGAGCTTCGCGTTACGCTGGCTCTCGTCACCATCGAGCGCCTCGAGATACGCCGAGAGCGGAGCCTTCGCATCCACGACGACCGTCTTGCCTCCCGGCAGCCGGACGATGACGTCAGGACGGATGCGTCCGTCCTGCGTCGAGATAGTGGTCTGCTCGGCGAAGTCACAGTGTTCGGTGAGCCCTGCGAGCTCGACGACCCGACGCAGCTGAATCTCGCCCCAGTGGCCGCGCACGTGCGGTTGACGCAGCGCCTTGACGAGCGCCCCGGTCTCGCCAGTCAGCGTCGTGAGCCCAAGGCCAAGGGATCTGATCTGCTCGTCCAGCCGGGCGGTCGTGGACACGCGATCGCGTTCGACTTCGCTGAGTTTGCCGTCCACTTGCTTGAGCGTGTCGGCGATCGGACGCACCAGTTCCGAGATCGTCTGCTGTCTCTTCTCGAGATCGGCGGCCGCGCGGACCTGATACTCGCCAAGTGACGCGCGCGCCAGCCGGAGCAGGGCCTCGCTGTTCTGGTTGAGGGCGTCCTGTGAGAGCGCGCGGAACGTGTTCCGCATCCGCTCGTCGGCCTGGTCGAGCGCCGCGTTCTTCTCGGTTGCAGCGGCAAGGCTCGCCTCGAGACGGGCGGCTCGCGCAGCGAAGTGTGCGCGCGTCAACGCCCAGGTCACGACCGCTGTGACAGCGGCTGTGAGCACCAGCACTGCAGATAAGGTCAGCGTGGTCACGGTTGCAGCATCGGTCACTGCGATCCTGGTCTTTGGGGCGCGAGCAGCTAACGGTCCAGTTCGATCGCGCTCACGTTGATGAGCCTCCGCCCGTTTTTCTGCGTGACGACGCCCGTGGCTTTGACGGTCGAGGCCACGAACTCGATGAGCTTCTTATTGCTCTCGAGCGTGAACGGACCGGTAATCGTGTAGACGCCGTCCGCAGTCCGCAATCCCAGCACTGCGCCCCGGCGCGCACAGCTCAATGCGCAGTCGGCGTGGGCAGCGCCCATGTGGTCCTTGTCTCGTTCGAGGCACTGCACGTCGACGACTTCGCCGGTCAGCGTGAACCGCGCCGTCGAAGGAGGGGCGCCGGCCAGCAGCGTTGCGAGCAGGCTGGCGAGGACGACGTGCATCGGGGTCCATAATAGCGCGACATTCGCCAAATGATCGCGTCCGCAAGTGAGAAAATGTGCTCGAGCCGCTGTCTAGACGACGCATGTTCAGGGACCATTTTTCCGGCCACGCCGCGCAGTACGCCAAGTTCCGTCCGGTCTATCCGGACGAGCTGTTCGACTGGCTCGCCCGCGAGGCCCCGGATCGCGCGTGCGCAGTTGACGTGGCCACCGGTAACGGGCAGGCAGCCGTCGCGTTGGGGTCGCGCTTTGAATCCGTCGTCGCGCTGGATGCGAGCGCCGCTCAGCTCGACAATGCAACGCCACACGCGCGAGTGGAGTACCGCGTCGCTCGCGCCGAAGCGACGGGCATTCCAGATGCGTCCGTCGATCTGGTGACAGTGGCGCAGGCGCTCCACTGGCTGGATCACGCGGCCTTCTTTGCCGAAGTCGCGCGAGTGCTCCGGCCCTGCGGCCTGTTTGCCGCGTGGGGTTACAGCAACGCGGCGGTCGCGCCAGAGTTCGATCCCGCGTTCATCGACTTCTACACACGCGTTGTCGGGCCGTACTGGCCGCCCGAGCGCGCGATTGTCGAGGCGCGCTACCAACCCGTCGTATTGCCGTTCGAAGAGATCGCCGCGCCGGCGTTCGCCCTCGAGCAGGAAATGACGGGCGAGGGCTTTGCGGGGTATATCGGGACCTGGTCCGCCGTGCAGCGATACCGACAGGCGATGGGCTCGGACCCGCTGCCCCTCATCCGGCCCGCAATCGACCGGTACTGGCCAACTCCTGACACCGTTCGGCTCGTCCGCTGGCCGCTGTTTCTGCGCGTCGGCCGGAAACCGGCCTGACCCACCATTCGTCCCTACTGTTGTCACACGGAACACCGGAGGCGGGAACTTTTGTACGAAGAACTTCGTTGACCACTACGAAGACCATCGTAGACAATGAACGAGAACCACGGCGCCTACACCCCGGACACCATGACGCAACGACTGCCGAAGCCTACTGACGCCGAATTGACCATCCTGCGCGTGCTCTGGGCGCGCGGACCCAGTACGGTGCGACAGGTGCACGACGAGCTCGCGACCGCGCGATCGACGGGGTACACGACGACGCTCAAGCTGCTCCAGATCATGGCGGAAAAGGGGCTCGTGCGCCGCGACGAATCTGACCGCACGCACGTCTACGCCGCACGCGCAACCGAAGAACAGACGCAGAAGCAGCTGACGCAGGACCTGCTCGACCGGGCGTTCGACGGCTCCGCGATGAAGCTCGTGATGCAGGCACTGTCGTCGCGCCGGTCGTCGCGCGAAGAGCTCGACGAAATCCGCGAGCTCCTCGACAAGGCCGAAAGGGGAATCCGATGAGCGGTTCGATGTCCATGCTTACGCCCATCGGCTGGGCGCTACTCCATTTCGTCTGGCAGGGCGTGCTCGTCGCGCTGGCGCTCGCGAGTGTGCTGTGGCTCGTGCCGGCGCGTGCGGCGCGCGTCCGATACGTACTCGCCTGCCTCGCGCTTGCGGCAATGGCTCTGATGCCGATCGCGACCCTCAGCTGGCTCGCCGGTGATCCAGCCGGAGTTGCACGCTTGGGCACGGCCAGGCTCGCACCTGACACCAGCTCGGAAACCAGGATCAGCCTTTCGTCGATCGCAGCGGATGGTGCATCCACATCCGGTGGAGCGGCCGGTGCCACCGTGGATCTGTCACGGCTGCTGCCGTGGCTCTCCATGATCTGGGTGTTCGGCGTCGCGTGCTGCGCGGTGCGTCTCGCAGGGGGCTGGTGGCAGACGCGGCGGCTGCTTCGCCGCGACACGACCCCGCCCGATACCGAATGGCAGACGCTCGTCGCCACGCTCTCGGCGCGCATCGGCCTGCGCCGTGGAATACGCGTGCTGGCGTCAGCGCGAATCGACGTGCCCGTGGTGGCAGGCGCGATCGTTCCCGTGTTGCTCTTGCCTGTCTCGGCACTCTCCGGCTTGACGCCTCGCCAGGTCGAAGCGGTCATCGCGCACGAGCTCGCACACATCCGGCGTCACGACTATCTGATCAATCTCGTGCAATCGGCCATCGAGTGCCTCCTCTTCTATCACCCGGCGGTGTGGTGGGTGTCGCACGTCATCCGCGTCGAACGCGAACACTGCTGCGACGATCTCGCGGTGCTGGCCTGCGGCGATCCTCTCCTCTACGCGAGAGCGCTGACCAACATGGAAGCGATGCGACGTGAAGACGTCGGCATGGCGATGGCCGCCAGCGGTGGATCGCTGCTGTCTCGCGTGCGCCGCCTCGTCGGTGCACGGCCGCCCGCGCGGCTCGGTTCGTCGGGATGGGTGCTCGCAGCCATGACGATGTTGATGGTGGCCGGAGCTGGCGCCACGAACTGGGTGAGCGGGTGGGCCGCCGTGCTGCCCGACATGGGGCTCCGAGCGCCACAGACAGCCGCCTGCTGCGCGTCGCCTCGTGCTCACGCAGCTGCTCCACAAGCCGCGAATGAATCGCCCGCCGCGACGTCCGCCCCCGATCCTCGCGCATCGGCAACTGTGTCTGTCATGGCCGCGGCTACGGCGGCGTCACCGGCGCCCGCCGTTGGTGGATTCGATGGCCCTGTCATGGCCGCGTCGCCGGACGATGACGTGGCCTCGGTTGTCGATCTCATCGACTCGCTCCATCGGTCTGTTCGCGATCTGTCGCGCGCTGCGGGGATCCGCGCGCGAGCGTTCGAACGGCTCGATCTGCAGCGGCAGCTCAGTGATACGGCGCGGCAGTTGCGAGCCCTCCGCGCCGTCCGCGATGTGAGCGCAGCGCAAATGGCTCGGCAGCTTCGAAGCGCCGCACGCGCCGATCGCGATCGCATCCGCCAAAGTGCCGATGCGCTGCGGCTGATGGCGCGCGGACGCGCGCTGGCGCAGCGGGCTGAACGCTGGTGTCGCGACAACGGTGTCGTGCCCCCGCCGCCGCCCGTTCCGCCGGCAGCGCCGTCGGCGACCGTTCCCGCACCGCCTCCTGCGGTTGCGACTCCACCGGTTCCGCCGTTGCCGCCGAGTCCCGACGTCGTCGCTGCGCCGCGTGCCATTCAGCCGCCGCCTCCGGTGCCGCCGTCCGCGGACGTCGCGCCGCTGGCTCCAATGGCGACACCGATGCCACCGCCACCCCCGGCTGCGGTCGTTGGAGTGCCCCCGGTTGCCGCGCTGCCGCACCTTGCGCCTCCGGCAGACATCGCGCCAATGCCTCCCCCGCCGCATCCAGCTCCAGTGCCGCCGGTTGCTGCACCGGCTCCCCCGCCGCCGCCCGCTCACGCGCTCCTGCAGCTCGAGTCGGGAGGCACGCGGTTCATGTCGATGTCAGAGAACGGCTGCAGCGTCACCGTTCACGCGAAGGGTCGCATCCAGCTGACGGATGCCTTTGACGATGTGCAGAGC
>JBKPMA010000613.1:0-2597 GCA_046731935.1 Acidobacteriota bacterium | reverse complement strand
GTTTACGATTGCCGGCTACGCGCCAGTCGCACTCGAGATGGCGCTCATGCGCTACTGGAAAGCGCACGGCTCACCGGCATCGCTGGCGGTTCTTCCCTCGGGGCATGTCGACATTCGCGATCGCGGTGCCGACACGATCATGATCGACGGACGTGAGGTCCGCCTGGCACGGTACAGCGTCAAAGGTCTCGTCTGGGGCATCGAGACGTTGTGGATGGATTCCGAGGGATCGCTAGCCGCGCTGGTAACCCGTGATGCCGAGTTCGATCACTTCGAGGCGCTGCGGGATGGACTGGAGCCCGCGCTCACCACGTTCATCGCCAACGCGGCGCGCGACGAAATGCGCGAGCTCGAGGAGCTCAGCGCGTCGCTGTCCGGCCGCCGCTCCGGCACGCTCGCGTTCACGGGCGCTACGCTCATTCGCGGAACGGCCGACGCGCCCATTCCGCACGCCACAATCGTGACTCGCGCCGGACGCATCGTTGCCGCCGGTCCCGAGGCCTCGACGCCCGTGCCGTCCGACGCGATACGCATCGATCTGACGGGCCGCTATGTCATTCCGGGCCTCTGGGACATGCACGCGCATTACGAGCAGGTCGAGTGGGGCCCGATCTATCTGGCGGCCGGCGTGACGACGGTGCGTGATGTGGGCAATGAGCTCGAGTTCATCGCCGCCGTGCGAGACGCCATCCGTGAAGGCCGTGGTCTGGGTCCGCGGCTGCTGCTTGCGGGTATCGTGGATGGCGACGGTCCGGTCACGCTGGGTGTGGCGCGCGTCACCAACGCCGCTGATGCGGCGCGCTGGGTCGCGCGCTATCACGACGCCGGCTTCGAGCAGATCAAGATCTACAGCTCGCTCTCCGAAGAGAACGTCCGCAACGTGTGCCGCGAGGCGCATGCGCGCGGGATGACCGTCACAGGACACATCCCGAATGGCATGGACATCTACCAGGGCGTCACCGACGGTATGGACCAGGTGAATCATCTGCAGTACGTGATGGCGCCGCTCCGTCCCGCCGGAGCCGCTCCCGCAAAGGCCACGGGCCTCGAGCGGCTGAAGGCCAACGCCGCGATCGACGGCACCTCACCGGAGGCCGCGCGGCTGATCGCGTTCCTGAAAGCCCACAGCACTGTCATCGACGACACGACGGCGCTGTTCGAGCAGGTCTTCCGGTCGTCGGCGCAGCCTGCTGCTGATTTCGAGCCAGGAGTCACGCATGTCGCCCCGGAACTGCGTGAACAACTCACCAACGGCGGCATGGCGGCGGACCAGGAAGACACGCTCAAGAGGATCCGCCAGCGCATGTTGGAGCTGCTGCGGGCGCTGCACGCAGGAGGCGTCACACTCGTCGCCGGCACGGATCAGGCCGTCCCTGGATACTCGGTGTATCGGGAGCTGGAGCTGTACGTCGAGGCTGGCTTCACACCGCTCGAGGCGCTCCAGGCGGCGACGATCGTGCCCGCACGCGCAATGCGCGTCGATGGCGACAGCGGCACGGTCGAAGCCGGTAAGCGCGCGGACTTTGCGATCCTCGACAAGGATCCACTCGCCGACATTCACAACATCCGGTCGGTCCGATCGGTCGTCGCCGGCGGCACCCTGTACGAATCGGCGCCTCTCTGGACATCGGTCGGGTTCACCCCATAGCCGCAGGGCCCTTGCGCATGGCCCGAGGCTCGAGCCCACGCTCTCCCGTTTGCCGCGTGCCCTGCGCCCGTCGCGGTCTGCGTTTTCTCCTCTTGACAATCTAGAGGTCAGTACGTTCTTCTAGATGATCTAGAGGTCGCGACGCGTTCCGTCAGCCGACCGTGGATGGTGCCATGGCAAAAGACAAGACGGCGCTCCTTGCTGGAACGCTCGACTTGATTGTGCTGAAGCTGCTGCAGGCCGGTCCTGCCAACGGCTGGGACATCACGCAGCGCATCCAGCTGCTGTCGCAAGACGCGCTGAGCGTCAACTACGGCTCACTCTATCCGGCGCTGCATCGCCTCGAGGCCCGCGGCTTGATTAGCGCCAAATGGGCATCGTCCGACAACAACAGGCGAGCGCGTTTCTATGCCCTCACAGCGGCCGGCAAACGGCAGCTGGCGTCCGAGCAGGACGCGTGGGAACGCTTTTCAACCGCGCTCGAAGCCATTCTTCGAACTGCCTGATCGAAACGAGGTCGGCCATGCGTGTAGGCCTCCGCTACTGGCTGCGAGCGCTGCTGCGGCGCGAGCGACTCGAAACGGATCTCGACGAAGAGCTGCGGTATCACCTCGCGCGGGAGATCGAGCGGCTCCGCGCCGGTGGAATGCCTCTCGACGAGGCCAAGCGAACGGCTCGCCTCGGCTTCGGCAACGTGGCCGTGCTGAAGGAAGAGAGCCGGGATGCGCGCGGCACGAGATTCATCGAGGAGCTCGTCGCCGACATCGGATACGCACTGCGCCTGCTCCGACGAAGTCCAGGGTTTGCAGCCGTCGCCATCCTGACGCTGGCGATGGGGATTGGCCTCACGACGGCCATCGTCAGCGTGGTCAGCGCCGTGCTCGTCCGTCCGCTCGCGTATCCAGAGAGCGATCGGCTCGTCATGGTGCTGCCGTCGCAGCGGACCGAC
>JBKPMA010000612.1:0-8803 GCA_046731935.1 Acidobacteriota bacterium | reverse complement strand
CCTCGCGCGTGAGCGGGTCAGCTGTGTGTCTCGCCCGCGCGGCCGTGACGGGGTGCTGGCGGCCGCTGCAGCCACGTTCGTGCCGGCCGGGGCGGCCATCTTTTTCATCGCGCTGCACTTCGTTTTCGGCTGGGTGGGATGGTTCCTCAGCCAGACGATCGGCTGGCCGGAGCGGGCGCACGCGTTCGAGTACGCTGCACATCAAAGTGCGTACGCAATCCAGCCGTTCGTCGTGGGCGCCCTTGCGGCCTCATTCCGCAACACGGTGCTGCAGCTCTGCCCGGATCGCGCGGGGGTCGGATCGGCGTTTTCGACGACCCGAATGCTGCCCGCCAGTCTGTGGCTCGCGGCTACCGGTGCTCTCGCTCCCGGACTCCTGCTCCTGCTGGGCGCCGCCGTCGGTCTGACGCCGCACCCCACGATGGCACTGGTGTTTCTCGTCGTCATTCTGGCTTCCGGAGCGCCGCTCTTCGAACAGACACCCAGTACGAAACGCGTCGTCGAAGACGATGCGACGGCATCGTTGGAGCACATCCTCAGGCGCGCCGGTTACGTGGTCGTGCGGTCACCCAAGACCGGCCAGCCCGAGATCGATCCGCTTCTGGCGGATCTCGGGATGTATGTCCGAGCGCCAAGTGGAGCACCCTCGTACGCGGTGGACGTCGTGTCCGTACCGCCGGGGCGGACGCTGTCGTGGTCGGCCGGGGTGAGCCTGCTCGTGAAACAACGAGCCGTGGCGCAGGCGCAGGGTCAGCAGCCGGACGAGATTGTTCCCGTGCTCGTGGTCTTGAAGGGAGAGGTGGAGGCGCCGCTTCGCTCGTTCGTCGAGCAGGAACACATTCATCTCGTCCAAGGACTGAACCAGGCGGCGCTGAGCGAAGCCGGACGTCATGGCGCGAATGCGCCGCTGTCGCCCGTGGAGCAGCAGTTGGTCGCCCAGGTGCTGCCCACGCCGCAGCCCATGCAGCCACTGGCCGCTTCGAAGGTGTGACGTGCCGATCATCACCACGGTGACATCGACGCCTCTCGGCTCGCAGTTGACGGCCATCGCACGGTCGGCCGCGGGCAGCATCGCCGGCACCGCCGAGCGTTTCCAGGCTGCGCTGCCGTCGCGCGGTCCACAACAGACCACCGCGCCGTCGCCGATCACCACAGCGGTTGCGCCCGCGCCCATGGTCGCGCCAGCAACAGCCGCGGCTGACACTCTCGAGCTTGCCTTGAGTGACATCGCACGCGCCCGCCTTGCTCCTCCTGCCGATTCCATCGGCCTCACGCTCACGCCGCGTGTGCTCAAGAATCAATACAGCGGACGCCTGTATCGCGTGACGGAGCTCGGCAACGGCACCGTGAAGCGCTGGCTCGTGCAGGGACCTCCCGCAGTGCTGCGAGACGCGAGTCCTGACAATCGCGATCGCCTCGGGATGCTCCAGTTCATTTTCGCGCCGGAGGACAAGGTCTATCTCATGGCCGAAACGGTGGATGCCGCACCCTTTGCGCTGCAGAACATCGTCGAGAAGCTGTGGAAGCCCCGGACTGGCGTGATCGTGCCCTGGTCGCAGATCGATGGGCTCTCCGACATGCCCCTTGGGGACCAGGTCGACTTCCTGCGCGCGAAGTTCGAGCTGGAAGGCATCGAGGCCGCGCTGGACGAATCTCCGAACCTCACCACGAATGACATCGACATCATCGCGATGGTGCTCGTGGAATTCGGAGATTTCCTCGACGTGGCGGGCCGCCAGAGCCTGATTCTGCAGGCCGGCCTTCGCGACGTGGCGTCGGAAGTCGATCTGCAGGGAGCCGCACGGACCGTCGCGTACAACCTGCTGTTCCAGTTGCGGCGGAAGCCGAAACTGACGGCTGGCGGCACTGCGCTCGGAGCCCTAGTGGGCGTGCTGATCAAGCGTCCCGCCGTGCCGCCGGACGATGTGACGCGGCTCACCGAAATCCGCGATCGATACGGTCTCTGACGAGGCGTTCATGCTGTCACTGGACGAGCGCACGAGTCTCGTGTCGGCGATTGCGCAGCTGTACGATTTCACTGAAGGACCGCGATCGCGCCGGGTGCTGCTCGAGCAGGCCGGGCTGCGGCGGTTCGTCACGGCGATCGATCTGTCCGGAACGCCGGCCACGGTGGCGGGAAACCTTGTCGGATTGCTCGAAGCGTTTGGTCCGCTGCCCGAGCGTCCCACACACGATGCGCTGGGCGCGTTGCTCGCGTACCTGTTGCGTCTGCCGGATCTGCCGCGCGATGCGGCCGCGCAGATAGCCCGGCTGATCGTTGTCCACGGGCTGATCGGCGATCCAGGCTACGTCGCAGAGCTCCGCGCGACGTACGGGGTGACCGACGCCGTCGTTCCCGCGGCTCCGGCAATTGCCGTTGCTCCATCTCCCGGCGTGACGGCCCCACCCGCCCCGGCTTTCGTCGCCGATGTCGCCAATCCGAAAGCGCTCGAGCGCGTCATCAACTCCGAAGACAACTTTCTCGACATCTTCCTGTTGAGCGGCGCGGTCTATAGTGCGCAGGCTGTTTGCCGCATCGAGCGGCCCAGGGGCAACGCGCTCGGCACCGGCTTTCTCGTTGGAGCCGATCTGCTGCTCACCAACCAGCACGTCCTGTCCTCGGCTGCAATGCTCGACGATGCCTGTGCACGATTCGGCTACCAGGTCGATGCGACGACCGTTGCGGCGGCGGGTCGTGAATACGGCTTCGTATCGGGCTTCTACTATTCGAGTCCTCCAGAAGCCCTCGACTTTGCGCTGGTGCGCCTCACGGCGGCGCCGCTGGCCGACATCACGGTCGTTCCAGCAGAAACCGACACGATGCTCGACCTCGTGCGGAAGGGGAAGCACCGCGGGTATCTCCCGCTCGCTCCACGACTCCTTCAGGAGCAAGACCGCGTCAACGTCATCCAGCATCCGGACGGCAAGCCGCTGAAGGTGGTGATGACGCAGAACTACGTCGTGAAGGCCATGAGCGACACACGGGTGCAGTACGTGGCCGATACGATGGAAGGATCGTCGGGATCGCCGGTCTTCAACCAGACGTGGGAAGTCGTGGCGCTCCACCATAGCGGCGAGCCGTATCCGGCAGAAGCTCCGGATCCCGCCAAGCCGTGGCGCGGTCAGTTCCGCGCGAACGAGGGCATTCCCGCGCGTGCCCTGCTTCGCTACTTCAAAGACAACGGGCTCGAACGATTTCTTCCCCGCTCTTAAGCTTTCGACTCTGAGTAGAATCTGTCGCATGACTCGAACGTCAGATCAATCGCGATCCGTGCGCCTGCGCATCGGAGGCATCCAGCTCGCCGAGCTCGGTCGCAGTGAAGCCTCCGCTCTCTTCATCGTCGTCCTGGCGCTCGCGGCCGTGACGATCCTGGGGCTGCGAGGCGGGGCGGATAGCCACTCTCTGAACTCGTCGTCGCGCTTCGCGGTGATGGACGACCTGACGCCCGCATCCGTGAAGGGGCTCACCGAAGCCTGGGTCGCGCACACAGGCGAATATGCCGGCGGCATGGGGCCGAATCCGCCGCAATCCGTCGAGGGATTCCAGACACGGCCGACGCTCGTGGGCGGACTGTTGATCGTGACGACGACGACCAGCAAGGTGATTGCGCTCGATGCGGAGACGGGCAAAGAAGCCTGGCGGTTCGACCCGTTTACGGGCAAGCATGTCTGCGACTTTCCTCATCGAGGCGTCGCCGTCTGGTCGGCCGCAAGTGAGTCCACCATCTTCTCGGGTACGTGCGACGGCCATCTCATCGCGCTCGATGCGCGGACGGGCCAGCCGAGATCAACTTTTGGAACCGGGGGCTCGGTAGACCTGCGCACCGGCCTGGGGGTCGGTGCGACTGAGGAGTACGGCGTCACGTCGGCTCCCGCGATCTTTCGGGATCTCGTCATCATTGGCAGCCGCGTTCCGGAAGGAGAGAGCCGCGGACCATCGGGTGACGTCCGCGCCTTCGACGTGCGTACGGGCCAGGAGCGCTGGCGGTTCCACACGGTTCCTCAGCCGGGCGAGCCCGGACACGAGACGTGGGCGAGTGATGCCTGGCAGGGGCGCACTGGCGTGAACGTCTGGTCCACGATGTCAGTGGACGACGAGCGCGGTTTACTGTTCATGCCGATCGGCTCGGCGTCGTACGACTTCTATGGCGCCGATCGGCCTGGTCCGGACCTCCACGCGAACAGCCTCGTCGCGCTCGACGCCGCGTCGGGGCGTCTGAAGTGGCACTTCCAGCTCGTGCACCACGATCTGTGGGACTACGATCCGCCGGCGCAGCCGATCCTCGCGGACATCACCAGCAACGGCCGCCGGATTCCGGCCGTCATCCAGCTGACGAAGATGGGTTTGATCTACGTCTTCGACCGTGTCACAGGCACGCCCGTGTTCGGTGTGGAGGAGCGTCCCGTACCGCAGAGCGACGTGCCCGGCGAACGCACGTCGCCGACGCAGCCGTTCCCGATCAAGCCGGCGCCGCTCTCCCGCACGACGCCCATCACGCGCGCCGATCTCTCGACAATCGACGAGACCGCGCGTACCGAGTGCGCGCGCATGTTCGATCAGATCGCGACGAGCGGCGGAATCTTCACGCCTGAGGGACGATCGCTCACACTGTGGTTTCCAGGCACGCTCGGCGGCGCGACGTGGTCCGGCGGCACCGTGGACGTCACGCGCAATCTCCTCATCGTCAACAGCAACGAGGTGGGAGCGGTGGGTCAGCTGGAACCGCAGCCGCCGGGTGCGCCCGAGGCGTTCAAGCGCGGCAGTCCGTGGGGCGGATACGCGCGGTTCTGGGATTCGCGCCACCTGCCATGCCAGCAGCCGCCCTGGGGCCGTCTCACCGCAGTAGACCTCGGCGATGGCTCGGTACGCTGGCAGGTGCCATTCGGCGTGGCGCGCGCGGCCGGCCTGGCCGGTGCGACAACGGGCACGCCGAATCTTGGAGGCGCGGTGTCGACGACCGGCGGCGTCATCTTCATCGCTGCGACCAACGACGCGATGATCCGCGCGTTCGACACGGTCAGCGGCCGTGTGCTGTGGGAATCACCGTTGCCCGCGAGCGGCCATGCGACGCCGACGATCTACCGCGGCCCGACATCCGGCCGGCCGTTCGTCGTGATTGCGGCGGGCGGAGGCGGACGCTTCTCGTCTGCGGTGTCGGACTCAATCGTCGCCTTCACACTGCCAAAGCCCTGAGGAGGCTAGCGGCTAGAGGCCAGGCTAAAGGCGCTGCCCAACCCTTGGTCTTTGCCCTCAGCCTCCAGCCATTGGCCCTTAGCCTTACTCCGCTAGCACCTTGTGCACAAGGCTGACGACGACGGAGCCTTCGCCGACGGCGGACGCGACGCGTTTGACGCTGCCGGCCCGGACGTCGCCGACCGCGAACACGCCAGGCAGGCTCGTTTCGAGCAGATACGGGCGCCGCGTCAGAGGCCACGCGGCGCTCGAGAGGTCGTCGCCGGTCAGATCCTGGCCGGCCTTGACGAATCCCTTACCGTCCAACGCCACGCAGCCATCGAGCCAGGCCGTGTGCGGTGTTGCGCCGGTCATCATGAAGACGTGACGGATGTCTCGTACCTCGGTCTCGTTGGTCCGGCGATTCCGCCAGGTGACGCGCTCGAGTCGATCGCCGCCGTCGAGCGCCGTGATCTCGGTGTCCATCCGTAAGGTGATCTTCGGATTCTCTTCAATGCGGCGGATCAGGTATCGCGACATCGTGTCGGCGAGCTTTCCAGAGCGCACGAGCATGTGCACGTGGCCCGCGGTCTGGGCGAGAAACACCGCCGCCTGTCCTGCCGAATTGCCGCCGCCCACCACGATGGCCTCTTCGGGGCCGCAGATCTGCGCTTCGATGAACGTGGCGCCGTAGTAAACGCCGATGCCCTCGAAGCGCATCAGGTTGGTGATGTCGGGCTTGCGATACTGTGCGCCCGTGGCCATTACCACCGTCCGAGTCATGAGGCGCTCGCCTCCGTCGATCTCGATGCTGTACGGCCGTCGGTCGCACGTCAGGCGCGTGGCGCTCCGCGAAATCAACACGTCCGCGCCGAACTTCTGCGCCTGGGTGTACGCGCGCACCGCCAGATTCTGACCCGAGATGCCGGTTGGAAATCCCAGGTAGTTCTCGATCTTCGAGCTCGAACCCGCCTGTCCGCCGGGCGCGACCGTTTCGAGCACGAGAACGTCGAGACCCTCCGAGGCCGCGTACACGGCCGTCGCCAACCCCGCTGGTCCGGCACCCACGACGATGACGTCGCGAATCTTCGTGCGATCGATGGCGACATTGAAGCCGAGACAATCGGCCACCTGCGTGTTGGTGGGATTTCGCAGTACCGCCGATCCGCGGCAGATCAGGATCGGCACGTCGGATACCTGCACGTGAAACTGATCGAGCAGATCCTGTGCGGCGGTGTCTGTCTCGAGATTCAGATACGTATAGGGATATCCGTTGCGCGACAGGAATTCCTTCAAGCCCAGTGTGCCCGCCGAGTGCGCGGATCCGACGAGCACGACGTCGCCGCGGCCCGAGCTCACCAGTGCGACACGCCGCATGATGAACGCCCGCATCAGGACGTCGCTCAACTCGGAGTCGGTCTGCACGAGCGCTCGCAGCTGGTCGCGCGACAGCTCGACGACGACCGATTCGACGCGCGCCCGCACGTTCACCAGGCTGCGCCGGCCCGACAACGAGTGCAGCTCGCCAACGAACTCACCCGGGCCATGGACCACGATGAGCTCGTCGCCGGCGGATGTCGGGCGCACGATGTCGACGCCGCCTTCGATGACCAGAAAGAACTGCGTGATCTGTTGACCCTGTTCGATCAGCGACTCGCCGGCTGCGTAGGTGCGTCGATGTCCGATCGCCTCGATCCTCGCGATCTGTGCCGGCGTGAGCTGGGGAAACATCTGGCTGCGCTGTTCCTCCGAATAGGTGGACACAGCGGCGCGATCGTCTTGCACGAGCGGCTCCTTCGATGTGATTCCGGGGTGATCCGGTCAGTACTCGACGAAGGCGTCGTCGGGGAAGCAGTAGAGCCAGCGCTCGCCGCGCTCGGCGGATGCGATCACGGGATGGCTGGCCGCACGCGCGTGCTTGGAGGCGTGGTGATTCGGCGACGAGTCGCAGCAGAGGGTCCGTCCGCACGTCTGGCACGTGCGGAGGTGCACCCATTTGGCACCGATGAGGACGCACTCCTCACAGACGTGACGCTCCGGTTGTTTGACCGAGGTGATGCTCTTGATGTGCGTACAGGAAGGAGTAGTCGCGGCCATGTGGTTCTCCGGGCGGAATAGTGAACCAGCATCATGACAGGCCTGCGTCGCCGGCGTCGAGAGGACAGACCTCGTGCGGACCTCTGAGCACAATGGGACGAGTTGAATAAGCCGGCCGTTAGGTTGAGCTAGACTGGGGACCGTTCGAATCCGCAAACGAATACGAATACGATCTTTGCTCTTTCCGAGGACCCCATGCATCGAATGCTCCTTGTGCTTCTGCTCGCGTCGGCCGCTGGGGACGGCATGCAGGGCGCGGCCGCTCATGTCAGCGATCTCGCGTGGATCGCGGGCGATTGGCAGACCGCCGCCGGAACTCCCCGCGTCGATGAGCACTGGACGCCGCCGGCGGGCGGAGCCATGCTCGGAATGAGCCGCACCGTCAAAGGTGATGCGATGGTCGCCTTCGAGTACCTGCGGATCGTCGAGCGCGCAGACGGCGTGTTCTACGTGGCGCATCCGAACGCGCGGACGCCCGGCACCGACTTCCGCCTGACGAGCGTCACTCCCACCCGCGTCGTGTTCGAGAACCCGCAGCACGACTTTCCCAAGCGGATTGTGTATGAGAAGAAGGGCGAGGACGCGCTGACGGCCGTGGTCGATGCCGGGGATGGCACGCACGCAGAGACTTACCACTACGAGCGTGTGCGGTAGGGCGGCGTCAGGTCAGCGCGGCTCAGGTTCCGTGCGCAGCCGTGACGTGGGATTGGTGGCTCGCGCGGCCATCGCGACGATTCCTGCCTGATCGGCGGAGTACGCGATCGTTTCGCCTTCGTACCCCTTCAGGGCCACCGCGACGCGAGTGAAGATGTCGGACGCGTTCAGCCGGCTGAGCGCCTGCCACGACGACTCGCCAACCAGCACGTCACAACCCAGCAATCGCGTCGTGGATTCGAGGCGGAACGCCGCGTTGACGGTGTCGCCGAACGCCGTGTACTCGGGATGATCGCGGGGGCCGGTGTTGCTGACGACGGCGAATCCCGTGTTGATACCCACGCCGACCTTGAGCGGCACGGGCAACGGAAAGCGGTCGCCAACCTTTGCCGTCATCTGGAGGATCTCGGCGACGGCCTGCAGCCAGCCCGACGCCTGCGCCAGCGCCGGCTCTTCCTGCTCGTGCGTCCACAGAGCCATGATCGCGTCGCCGATGTACTTGTCCACCCACCCGCCGGTGCGCTGGGTGATGCGGCTCGCCTGCTGGAACCAATGTCCCATCACGGCCGACAGCGTCTGCTCGTTGATCTGACGCGTGAGCGCGGTGAATCCACGAACGTCGACGACCATGACCGTGAGCAGCTTCCGCGTCTGGAGGATGCGCGTCGCGAATTCCGCCCGCAGCGTCTCGGGCACCAGCACGGCCACCGCGCCTGGGACCGTGAAGTCGCAGCTCGTGGTGCCGAAGGTGACGCGATCCCCGGGACGAAGCGTGACGGGCACGCTGACACGGCGTCCGTTGACGAACGTGCCGTTTGCGCTGCCGAGGTCTACGAGGACAATGTCGCCGCCTTCGAGGCGCTGCAGCATCGCGTGCTT
>JBKPMA010000611.1:0-8254 GCA_046731935.1 Acidobacteriota bacterium | reverse complement strand
GAACCGGGCTGTACAGGCTGAGGCTGAACGTCCCGGGCATGACACCGACCATCCGCTCGATGATGACGAGCGCGCACTGAGGCACACCGTGGATACACGTGACCGACTGGAGTGGCTCGAGGCGGATGGACTCGGCGGCTTCGCCTCAGGCACCGCGAGCGGGGTCCGGACGCGGCGCTACCACGCGCTGCTTCTGGCGGCGACGATGCCGCCGGCCGGTCGAATGGTGCTGGTCAACGGCTTCGACGCCCGGGTCACGACCGCGGCTGGCCGATTCGCCATCTCGTCGCAACGCTACGCGCCGGATGTGGTGTCGCCGGACGGCGCGAACCGCATCGAGTCGTTCACAACCGATCCCTGGCCGCGATGGGTCTATCGGCTCGATGACGGCACGCGGATCGAGCAGCAGATCCTCTCGGTCCACGATCGGCCGTTCGTCGCGGTCACCTGGAGGCTGCTCGAGGGCGACCCGAACGCGACGCTCGAAGTGCGACCGTTTCTTTCTGGACGCGACTACCACTCGACGCACCACGAGAACGACGCCTGCGATCTCGGCACGCACCTGGCGGACGACGGAACGATGGCCTGGCGCCTGTACGAGGGCGTGCCGGCGATTCTGGCGTCGAGCAACGGGCAGTTCGTCGCGGATCCCGTGTGGTATCGACAGTTTCTGTACGCGGCCGAACAGGAGCGGGGGCTGGACGCCACTGAGGACCTCTCGAGTCCAGGCAGGTTCACGTGGACGTTCACGAATGGCGCGGCGCGGTGGATCGTCGCGACCGATGCCGTACCGCCGCCATCGGACGTCGAAGCCACGTGCCGCCGCTGCGAGCGAAGCGAGCGATCCCGCCGTGCGGCGTTCGGATCGCCTCTCAATCGCGCGGCCGATGCCTACATCGTCCGGCGCGGCGAGGGCAGCACCATCATCGCCGGCTATCCGTGGTTCACGGACTGGGGACGCGATACGTTCATCTCGCTTCCCGGGCTCTGTCTGGCGACGGGACGGCTGGGCGTCGCACGCGACATTTTGCTCGAGTGGTCGGGCGCTGTTTCGGAGGGCATGCTGCCCAATCGTTTCCCGGATCAGGGCGCCGACCCGGAGTTCAATGCGGTAGACGCGTCGCTGTGGTTCATCATCGCGGCTCAGCGGTTTCTCGATGAAGCCGAACGCACGGCGTTCACGGTGACGCGTGCGCAACGCGCCAGAATCGATACGGCGATTCTGCACATTGTCGAAGGCTATAGCCGTGGCACACGCCATGGGATCCACGCGGACGGTAACGGCCTGCTCGCCGCGGGAGTGCGGGGCGTGCAGCTCACGTGGATGGACGCGCGTGTGGATGGCCGTGAGATTACGCCTCGGATCGGCAAACCGGTCGAGATCCAGGCCCTTTGGATCAACGCGCTCGCGATTGCCGGCGCCCGCGACAGCCGCTGGATCGACCGTCAGCGCACGGCGCTTGCGAGCTTCAACACGAGATTCTGGAACGAGTCGCGCGGCTGCCTATACGACGTGATCGACGTCAATCACGAGGCTGGCACTGTCGACGGCCGGCTTCGACCCAATCAGATCCTGGCCGTCGGTGGACTTCCAATCCCGCTGGTCACAGGTGACCGTGCATCATCGATCGTCAACGTCGTGGAGCGCGAGCTGCTCGTGCCAATTGGTTTGCGCTCGCTGGCGCCCAGCGAGCCCGGCTACATCGGTGTGTATGGCGGCGATCCACGGTCTCGCGACAGCGCGTATCACCAGGGTACCGCGTGGCCATGGCTGCTCGCGGCGTTTGGTGATGCCGTGTGCCGCGTGCGGTCCGCCGATCAGGCGGCGTCCGACATCGATCGCCTGGTCACGACACTCGAGCGCCATCTATCAGAAGCCGGCCTTGGCCATCTTCCCGAGGTCGGGAGCGGTGACGCGCCGCACCTGCCTGGCGGCTGTCCGTTCCAGGCGTGGTCGTTGGGCGCGCTGCTGGAGCTGCGCCGGCTGGTGCCGTCACCTGCGGTGACTGGGTAAACGGGCGCTTATGGTGACATCGTTCGCGAGGCCGATTCAGCTGCGCGCCGCGGAAGGCGCCGAAGCGGGCCGAAAGGTGACGTGGCTGGAACTGTTCTTCGATCTCGCCTTCGTCGCGGCGGTGTCGCAGGTCGGCGCGTCGCTCACCGATCACTACTCTGGCGATGGCCTTCTCCGGTACGCGCTGCTTCTCTTTCTGATCTGGTGGGCGTGGCTCGGGCACACGCTCTACTCGACACGATTCGATACCGACGACTTCGTCCAACGCCTGCTGACGCTGGCGCAGATCTTCGGTGTCGCGGTCATGGCCATCAATGCCGACGATGGGCTCGACAGCCGGTCGTCCGCGGGATTTGCGGCCGCGTATGCCGGGATGCGGATAATCCTCGTCATCGAGTACCTGCGGCCTCGGCGCCTGGCCAGGGTGCGAACGTTCGCGTCGCTGACCGCAGCCAGCATCGCCGTGACTGCGGCTGTCTGGTTGATCTCGGCGCTCGTCCCCGCTCCGCTGCGGTTCTGGCTCTGGGGACTGGCGCTCGTGATGGAGATGGCCATTCCGCTCGCGATCGGACACTTCCGCCCTGACGTGCCTCTCGATCCCGCACATCTGCCCGAGCGTTTCGGGCTGTTCACGATCATCCTGCTCGGTGAGTCGCTGGTCTCTGTCATGCGTGGCATGAAGACACAGGAAGACTGGAGCGTCGCCGCGGCTTCGTCGGCGCTCTTCGGCCTCGCGATGGCGTTCACGATCTGGTGGTGGTATTTCGACGGCGTGGAGGCGGCTGGCGAGCGCCACGTGCACTCGCGGCAGGATTCGCGATTGTTCTATCTCTGGGCCTACGCGCATCTGCCGCTGTATCTGGGCATCGGGGTCGCAGGAGTCGGCATGGAGCACGTCATCAAGTTCGCGCCAACGCATCCGCTGGCGTCGACGGAGGCGTGGATGCTGTGCGGCGGACTGGCGCTGGCCATGGCAGCCGTGACGATCGTTGCGGCGGCGCGGCCGCGGCGTCATGAACGGGCGCTGTCGTTCCGCCGTATCGGCGCGCACGTCGCGCTGGTGGCCGTGACGCTCGCATTGGGGATTGTCGCGTCACACGTGCACGCGGCGGTCGTGTTGCTTACGCTCGTCGTGCTTGCGGTTGGGCAGCTGGTTGTCAGTTTGCGGCCGGTGTCGGTTCCGCGGCGACGCATGGCAGTTGTCGCGAGCTAATCCAACGGACTCGACGCCATCCTGAGGATGTAGAGTCGGGGTCTTTGAGGATGTGGAGGCGGGGTCATTCTTCTCGTCCTCGAATGCACCCGCCTAAGGAGGGGATGTCGCTCAACCCGAACGGCACTTGCATTGCCGTCGCCGGGATCGGCTGCAACGTACGGAGGCCACGTTCGAGCCTCCTCCTATGGATGCGGATGTCGCGCGCGCATACGGGCGTGTGTATGCCTCGGTCGCCGCGGCGGGCCGTAGGGCACGTGGACGCCGGACGACGGACCTGCTGATTGCGGCAACGGCGCTCGCAGCGGAGCTGCCTCTTTACACACGCAATCCAACCGATTTTGCAGGTCTATCTCGATTGGTCAAGATCGTTCCGCTGTAACCCTGAGACGTCCAGGGCGGGGGAATTGACCGACGCGAAGAATGACCCCGCCCCCACAGCCCGCCAGCGTCATGCGCGGGCGGCGTACAGTGACCGCGGGACGAAGGACCCGCCCCGACAGCCCCGCGCGCGCTCTGGCCAGGTGCCGTGTGCCCTGCGCCCTGAGCCTAAACCGTGGGCGTCTTCACCGCAAACAGAGGATTGAGCAGCGTCCGCAGCGCCAGACGTGCACGGTGCAGACGGATCTTGACCGCATTCGGCGAGATCGCGAGCAGCTCCGCCACCTCCGTCGTATCGAGCTCGTCGATGTCACGCAAGACCAGCACCGTGCGATAGCTCTCCGGCAGTCGATCGATGGCCGCGCGGACCTGCGCGCGCGTTTCTTCACGAATCAGCCGCTGCGGCGCCGGCATCCGCCACTCGTCGAACTGCTCGACATGATGCCCGTCAGACTGAAATTCCGGGAGCAGATCATCGATCGACGCTTCGGGCTTCCGGTCCTTCGATCGCAGCTTCATCAACGCGACGTTGACGACTATCCGGTGCAGCCAGGTCGACAGGCGGCAGCGCTCGCCGAACGTCCGCAGCCCCTTGAATGCCTGCAGAAAGGCCTCCTGGACCGCGTCGCGCGCGTCCTCGTCGCGGCGAAGCAGTCGGCGCGCGACTGACAACATGCGTCCGCCGTGGAGCCGGACGAGCTCCTCGTAGGCGTCCGGATCTCCGCGACGGAGTGCCGCGACGAGCGCATCACCCTCGTCCGGGGGATGATTCGCCACATCCAGCTCGCCACCGAAGCCAACCGTTTCAGTGATGTCAGACAAGCGGTCAAGGCCGGTCATCGTGCTTCCCTTTCACCAGATTCACGACAAATGGTGACCCTCCCCGAAGCTCGGCGCGCCGGCCGTCCAGCGCCCTCAGCAGGCGGACGCCGTCGTCGTCGGCGTAGGTCACGCCGGAGAGCTCGAGGATCACCGGGCCGGACCCATTCGCCGAGAGATCGATCACGCGGGCCAGCTCGCCCACCCAGGGCTCGGAGAGCCGCCCCTCCAGCTTCAGTACCGCGGGCTGCTCGCCCGGATTGAGTCGCGTGATTCGAAACACTGTTGGTCCGTCCGTCTGCCGCGCCGCACTTCCATGTGCGCGCTGTCCACTGCAATGGCAACTGCCGGGCCACGTTTCGAATGACGATGGCGGATTGACGACTGACGGAATGGATGCGCCCTCGTCTGGCGCGACGACGGGACAAACCGAAAGATAGGGCCTGTTTTTAACAATTTCGAACGCTGGCCGCCCACGAGTTCTGGCGGGATGGGTCCGACCGCCACGGCCAATCGCAGCCCGTCTTGGCGGGACCCCCTGCCGGCGCCCACGAAATATCGCAGCTACGAAATATCGGGACTGGCCTTGGCGATACCAAGCTTCTTCATCCGACTGCGAAGGGTGTTCGGATGCAGGCCGAGAATGACTGCTGCCCCCTTCTGCCCCTCGATGGTCCAGTTGGTCTGCCTCACAATCGCCAAGATGTGCTGGCGTTCGAGATCCTCGAGCGTCTGGTGCGGAACCGGGGCGGTGCTGACGGGCATCGCTGGATTCGCCGGCAGAAGCTCGGGATGCAGCTCGACGATCGGCCCCTGAGCCAGGATCGCCGCACGCTCGACGACGTTCTGGAGCTCGCGAACGTTGCCAGGCCACGCATACTGGCGCAGGCGGTCGAGACTGGCAGCGGTGAAGCCCTGCAGCGGTTTGCCAAGCCGCTTTGCCAGGCCGGTGAGAAAGAATGAAACGAGGAGCGGGATGTCGTCCTTGCGTTCGCGTAACGGCGGCACCGAGATCGGAAAGACGTTGAGCCGGTAGAAGAGATCTGCCCTGAACGTTCCTGCTTTCACCATCGCCTCGAGATCGCGATTGGTCGCCGCGATGACGCGGACGTCCACCCGCACGGGTCTCGCCGCACCAACCGGTTCGAACTCCTGCTCCTGCAGCACGCGCAGCAGCTTGACCTGCGTGTCGAGCGGGAGCTCACCGACTTCGTCGAGGAAGATGGACCCCCGATCCGCAAGCTCGAACCGTCCGCTTCGCTTCTGCAGCGCGCCAGTAAAGGCACCCTTCACGTGGCCGAACAGCTCGCTCTCCACCAGTCCGGCTGGAATGGCGCCGCAGTTCACTTTGACCAACGGTCGATCGCGGCGCGTGCTGCGAACGTGAATGGCGCGCGCGATGATCTCCTTGCCGGTGCCCGTCTCACCAGTAATGAGTACGGTCGATCCTGTGGCGGCGACGCGCTCGACGTTCTTCAGTGCATCCCGCAGCGCAGGGCTGTTGCCGACGATTTCGCTGAAGTTGTGCTGCGTCTGAATCTCTTCCTGCAGATACACGTTCTCGGCTTCGAGCCGGTTCTTGAGGCCCTCCACCTCGTCGAGTGCCTCCCGCAGCGCGGCCTCCGCCTGCGTGCGCCTCGAAACCTCGCCCGCCATGCCCTCGTAGAGCCGCGCGTTCTCGAGTGAGATTGCGGCCTGCGCGGCCAGGATGCGCATCATCTCGCTGCGCTGAGGGGTGAACGCGTCAGCGGTCAAGTCATTCTCGAGGTACAGCACGCCGCCCAATCGTCCCTGATGACTGACGGGCACGCACAACAGCGACCGTGTGTGCGCCGCTGCGATGTACGGATCGCCGGCGAAGGCCTCGTCTTCCGCGGCATGGCCGATCACGAGGTCCTGCCCGGTGCGGCGCACGAACTGCACGACGCTGCGGGGAACGCGAGCCGTACTCTCGAGTGGATCCGAAAGGCCGAGCGTGACGTGCTCTGGATCGGCAACGGCTTCCGCTTCGACGGTCAGACCGTCTTCCCGCGCGACGAGGATGACGCTGCGTTTGGCGCCAGCGTTCTCCATCGCAATCGTCATCAGCTTCCGGAGCAGGTCGTCGAGCTTGATCTCGATGGCAATCGCGCGCGCGAGCTTGAGCACCGTCGCCATGTCGGGCGACGTAGTCTCGTCCGACCTCGCGCTGGGGACCCAGCGGTCCGTTTGGACACTGAGGCGATCGCCGAGCAGGCGCGCGTAGCGATCCTCGAGATCGCGCGCCTTCACGACGGCTCCCCATTCGGCATAGCACCGGATGGACTCCGTCAACAGCGAAATGGCCTCGCGCTCATCGCCGGATCCAATCCGGATTCGAGCGCCGACTTCATTGGCCATGGCCTCGAGCTGACGGTTGTCTGTCTCTCGCGCGAGGCGAATCGCCTGATCGGCGTGGCGCAACGCTTCGCTCAGGTCGCCGCGGCTTCTGGCCATCTCTGCCGAGATGAGCAGCCACGGTCCCCGGAAGTTCTCAGGGCAATTGTCCGCGAGCGTACCAAGCGACTCCTGCACGCTGAGGAGTTCCGGCCAGGACTCGCTCGACTCGCCGCCGGTCGTCATGGCCGCAAGCGCGAGGCCGCCCCAGCCATCCGCAAGCACAGGCCAGATGATGCCGGGTACGGACACCTCGCGCACCTTGCGCCAGGCCGCGACGGCCTCGGGCCACTCCTCGAACAGGAGGGAGAGATGCAGGCGAGCCGCGTAGAGAAATGTGAGGAAGAACGGCGCCTTGGCGGCGTAGGTCGTCTCGTACTCGCGCTCGTCGAAGGATCCGTCCGACAGTGACAGCCGCCCGGACGTGCGGCCCTGCAGTGCGAGCGCCCAGTTGAGCATCACGCGCTGCGACGCCGTGAAGTCGGCCATCGTGAGCCTGTCGAGCAGCGACAGCGACGGCGTGTAGTCACGCACGAATGCATCCAGGCTGCGGCATGCCGCAAACGCCGGCCACGATTCGCTTGCGGTGCCGTATCCGGCATAGACGAAGTCGCCGGTCTCGAGGCCGCTCCTTCGCGCCTCGCGTGCGTGCGGAATGCACGTCTCGAATGGCCGGCGCCACGGATTCACGTGGGCCTGGAACTGCTGGTGGATGCGCGCGCGGAGCCGCGGATCCCCAAAACGGTCGTTGACCGCCAGCGCCAACTCGCCCCACTCGTACGCCGACGCGTAATCGTGCCTGATCGGACCGATGGTGATCGCGTGCGTGACGTACCCGTAGGCCTCGTCTTCCGTGTTGCCGTGCTCCATCGACAGCCGGACCATGGTCGCGGAAATGAGCCGTGCCATGAGCTGGTTGCCTGCGATGTACGCTGGCGCCCACAGGATAGTCAGCAGCCGCATCGTCATCCGCACTTCCGGATCCGTCGCGACCGGCAGGTCCACCAACGACGAAATCATCCGGCCGCCGAGCAGCCGCTGCGTCGTACCAACTTCGTAATCGAGCGCGGCTTGCGCCTGCGTGGGATCGTCAGGGAATCGTACGCCGAAGAGTGCGAGTCCCTCGCGGCCGGCGACCATCGCGTCGGTCCAGCGCGACTGATTCTCGTAGAGCGTGATGCGCAGGGCGTGCACCTGCGCGCGATCGAGCGAGGTGGCGGCCCGGTCCAGCAGGATGCGGAAGTACGTCTCAGCGTGATCGAAGTTCCCACTTAGGTACTGACATTCGGCCGCCTCGAGATGCAGCGCGAAGGTCAATGCGTAGTCGCTCGCCCATCGCGAGTCGTCCAGGAGCGCGTTGCCCTGTTCGAAATACACCGCGGCCGACCGGTAGGCTGTAGACAGCTTCGCCT
>JBKPMA010000610.1:0-14149 GCA_046731935.1 Acidobacteriota bacterium | reverse complement strand
GCACGCGATCGTGAGCGCCACGAACGCGGCTGATGCGACGAACGACCGCTGGTCTCGTGAAGAACCGGGCTTCATGGCTTCTGTCTCCACCCAAGATCGTGACTGAACGGACGGGGCACATTGGACGACGGCACGAATGGCCCCGTCCCCACGCGCGGCGCATTGGACGACGGGAACGAATGGCGCCGTCCCCACGAGCGGCGCATTGGACGACGGGACGAATGGCCCCGTCCCTACGCGCGGCGCATTGGACGACGGGACGAATGGCCCCGTCCCCACGCGCGGCGCATTGGACGACGGGGCGAATGGCGCCGTCCCCACGAGCGTGCGCACCACTTACCGCCGCCGGCTGCGTCCGCCGCCCCCGCCGCCGCTCGACCGGCTGCGCTGGCCGCGACTGCTCGCGGATCGCGTCGAACCCCCGCTCGAATAACCCGAGAAGGCGTCCGACCGCGTGCCGCTGCGCTCGCCCGATGCGCGCTGGCTCGTGCCGCTCCGCTCAGACGCTCCGGTCCCACGAGCCTGGGTACTCGCGGTCGAGGCTGACGGCGTCGAACCGCTGCCTGACTTTCGCGCCTCCGCATTCGCCTTCGCGTCGGTTTTCTTCTGGTCGCGCTGAGCCTGCGCTTCGGGCGTCTGTCGGGTCTGCTGCCGCTCGGTCCGCTCCTGCTGCGCGGTCGTCGAACGCTCTGAACGGTTCTCGCTGGCATTCTCTCGCGCGTCCTCTCGATTCTCGTAGGCATCTTCGCGCATGTCCTGACGGTCCTCGTAGATGTCTTCGCGCATGTCCTGCCGGTCCTCGTAGAAGTCGTCCCAGTCGTTGTTGTACATGTACGGTCCGCCGTGGTAACCGTACGGGCCGTAGTAATAGTTGTTGTCCATCGCAGCGCCGATGGCAATGCCGGCGGCGAAGCCGACGGCGGCGCCAACGACCGCTTCGGTCGTGCTGTTGCTTTCTTCCTTGACGACGACGGTGGTCGTCGACGGCTGCGTGTAGACAACCTGTGGGTTGTACTGAGGCACGTAGACGACCTGCGGATTCGCCGGCTCGATGATGATCACCTGTTCGCCGGCGGGCGTCGTCTTGGTTTCGACCTTCTGCTGCGGAGTGGTCTTCAGGTTGCCGGCCTTCTGACTCTGCGCGCGGAGCCGCTGCACGCTGTCGAGCACGCCCTGCCGATCCGCCGTGAACGCCTGCCCCAATTCCTTGGTCCAGGCGATGTTGTCGGCCATGTAGTTCACGACTTGCGGGAACAGCACGAGAATGACGTAACTCGACTCAAAGCCGTGCTGCTTGGCGGCATCCTGAAGCTTGGTCCCCGTGAGCGCGGCGTTGCGAATCAGCCATCCACTCAGTTCCTGGATGCGGGCGGGATTCGCCGCAGCAATCAACATCTGCGACAGCAGCTGGTCGGGATAGAGCGCGACCGGCGCCAGGAGCTTGTCGAGTGTTTCTGGTGCCACCTTGATGGCGGGCGCCGCCGTGGCGGGTTGCGCGGGCTGCTGCTGTGCGCCACCCGGCATGACTGCCAGCGCGTCCACCGAGCACGAGAACGCTACCGCGACGATGCCGATGGCCAGGGGCCTGGGTGTGCGCATGATGATCTCCGGATGCCACGCCAGAGTAGACGCGTCTGCATCGAATAGGCAACCAAAGGCATGTTCCATGCCTGGGCGTGGCGGCCGCCTTGGGCGACAAATGGAGGCAACAGACGCCGGTTCGCCACGTGCGATGGGAGCCAACTCCGAAATCCCGGACGGCCGCCTGCGAATCGTCATCCCATCGTGCGGCTGGAGCGGTATCCTTCGCATCTCGTACCGGTGTTCCATTTGCGTAGCCGCGACCGGCCCCGTGTCACACTCGTCAGGCGTCGGCGGCTTTACTACGAGGCAAACGCATGTCCTCAGCACGCTCCCCCCGACCGAAGGAATCAGGCGCACAGGCCGTTCGGAACGACATCCGCACCGGGGTGACACCTGCCAAGTTGAAGCAGGCGTTCCTCGACACCCTGCGCTGCACCCTGGGGCGCATGCCTCTCGCCGCGACGCGGAACGATCTGTACCTCGCCCTCGCCTTGACCGTCCGGGACCACGTCCTCGGCCGGAGCGTCCGCACGATGGAGACGTACCTGGCTCAGGACGCGCGTGCCGTGGCATATCTCTCGGCGGAGTACCTCCCCGGTCCGCATCTCGAGAACAACCTTCATAGCCTGGGTCTCTTCGAGGCCGCCCAGCAGGCCATGTCGGAGCTCGGGCTCGATCTCGATGCCGTCGTTGCGGAGGAGGAAGAGCCAGGACTCGGCAACGGAGGACTCGGCCGTCTGGCGTCCTGCTACATGGACTCGCTGGCGTCACTCGAAATCCCCGCCATCGGCTACGGGATCCGCTACGAGTTCGGAATCTTCGATCAGATCATTCGCGATGGCTGGCAGGTCGAAACGACCGACAAATGGCTGCGCTTCGGCAACCCCTGGGAGGTGCCCCGGCCCGAGGTCACGTACGACGTGAAGTTCGGCGGACACACGGAACCCTGGACCGACGCGAACGGCCGCTGGGCCGTCCGCTGGGTGCCCGATACCGTGGTCAAAGGCGTCGCGTACGACACGCCCATCCTGGGCTATCGCGTCGGCACCTGTAATCAGCTGCGCCTGTGGAAGGCCGAGGCCGTCGAATCGTTCGATTTCGACGCCTTCAATCACGGCGACTACGATCGCGCCGTCGAAGACAAGGTGCAGTCGGAGAACATCACGAAAGTGTTGTATCCGAACGACGATGTGCCGCAGGGCAAGATGCTGCGGCTGCAGCAGCAGTTTCTGTTCGTCACCTGTTCGCTGCAGGACATGATCGGCATCCATCTGCGGCTTGGCCGTCCGCTCGAGGCCTTCCACGAGAAGTGGGCGATCCAGCTGAATGACACGCACCCCGCGATTGCCGTCGCGGAGCTGATGCGGCTGCTCGTGGACGAGCACGGGATGGACTGGGACGCGGCGTGGCACGTCACGACCGAAACCATTGCCTACACCAATCACACGCTGCTGCCCGAGGCGCTCGAGAAGTGGTCGCTCGCGCTCTTCGGTCGCCTGCTGCCCAGGCATCTCGAGATCGTGTTCGAAATCAACCGGCGGTTCTTGGAAACGGTCCGAGCGGGAGGACGACTGAGCGAGACGCGCATAGCGACAATGTCGCTCATCGACGAATCTGGCGAGCGCTACGTCCGCATGGCCAACCTCGCCACGGTAGGCAGCCGCAAGGTCAACGGCGTGTCAGCGCTGCATTCCAAGCTGCTCGCCGAGACCGTGCTGCACGACTTCGCCCAGCTCTGGCCGGATCGCTTCTGCAACGTCACCAATGGCGTGACACCGCGGCGGTTCATTGGCGTGGACAACCGGCCCTTGTCGGCGCTCCTGACGACTCACATCGGCGAAGGATGGCTGCGCGATCTCGAGCGGCTGCGCCGGATCGAGCCGCTGGCAGACGATCCGGCCTTTCAGGACGCGTGGCGCGCGACGAAGCTCACGGCCAAGACCACCCTCGCGTCGCTCATCGCGCAGCGAACCGGCATTACCGTCGATCCGGCGTCGTTGTTCGACGTCCAGGTCAAGCGGCTGCACGAGTACAAGCGGCAGCATCTGAATGTCCTCCACATCCTCTCGCTGTACCGTCGTCTGCAGCGCGATCCCGATGCGGACATCCCGCCGCGCACGTTCGTGTTCGCGGGCAAGGCCGCACCCGGCTATGTGATGGCCAAGCTGATCATCAAGTTGATCACATCCGTGGCCGAGGTGGTCAACCGCGATCCTGCGGTACGCGATCGGCTGAAAGTCGTCTTCTACCCCGATTTCAACGTGACGAACGCCGGGCCCATCTACCCGGCCGCCGATTTGTCGGAGCAGATCTCGACGGCTGGCCAGGAAGCGTCCGGGACGGGGAACATGAAGTTCGCGATGAATGGCGCACTCACCATCGGAACGCTCGATGGCGCCAACGTCGAGATCCGCGAGGCCGTCGGTGACGAGCACTTCTTCCTCTTCGGCCTTACCGCCTGGCAGGTCCGCGATCGCAAGGCGGCCGGCTACCGGTCCCGGGACATCTACGAGACCAACCCCGTCCTCCGGGACGTCATCGATTTCATCGGGTCCGGTGCCCTCTCGGGCGGCGACACGTCGTTGTTTCGCCCGCTGGTGGATAATCTGCTCGGATCCGATCCGTTCCTCGTGCTGGCGGACTTCCAGGCGTACCTCGACAGTCAAGCGGCCGTGGACGCGCGATGGCGCACACCCGTGGCGTGGACGCGATCGGCGATACTGAACGTGGCCCGCATGGGCCGATTCTCATCAGACCGCGCGATTCGCGAGTACTGCGAACGCGTGTGGATGGTGAAGCCGGTCTCGGCCGACTAAGAGGGGCGCGGTACACAAGGAGGCAGGTACGTGACGACGATGAGGAAACTGGTGGTCGCGGCAGCAGCCACGGCCACGATGATCGCCATGCCGGTGGCGACAGAGACGCAGGGCGAGCAGCTCGACATCACGGCCTTTGCCGTCAACATGAGCAACATCGCCACGGGCGCGAACAACACCATCAATCTCTCCGTCAAACAGTGGTCCACCGCCGAGGAACGCGAACGGCTCGTCACGGCGATGGTCGACAAGGGGCCGAAGGAACTGCTGAAGGTCCTTTCAAAAGCTCCCGAGAAAGGGCGCTTCTGGATCCCCACCTTGCGCGGGCCCGATCCGACCAATCTTCGTCTCGGATGGACACTTCGCTACGCGTGGCAGCAGCCGCTCCCCGAAGGCGGACGCCGGATCGTGCTGGCCACCGACCGCTACATCGGCATGCAGGAAGCGCGCAACCAGCCACGCACGATCGACTATCCGTTCACGCTCTTCGAGATTCGCGTGAACAAGGATGGCGAAGGCGAAGGCAAGCTCGCCTACGCCACCAAGATCCACTTCGACAAGGAAAAGAAGATCGTCGAGATCGAGAACTACTCGAGTGAGCCCGTGCGCCTGCAGAACGTGAAGGTCAAGGTCAAGAGCTGACGCCCTGCCGCAGGGTGCGCGAGCGGCGCTCTCGCGCACCCGGGCGGCCTTCCCCCCCGCCTTCGCACGCTCGACGACTCGGCGCGCTTCGGCGCGGCTGCCGCGCCTCCGCATGTGGCGCCGGGGTCATGCTTCCTGTCATCCGATGTACCCCGGCTCCGCATGTGGCGCCGGGGTCATGCTTCCTGTCGTCCGATGTACCCCGGCTCCGCATGTGGCGCCGGGGTCATGCTTCCTGTCGTCCGATGTACCCCGGCACTCCGAAGGTCCGTGGTGTCTCCAGCCGCCGGGAGCCTGCGACAACCATCGTCGCGGACGCCTGTTCGCGAAACTCCTGTGTTCTCTTGTACTTGTGCGTCGCCGTCTCTGCAGCGCTCCGGGCACGCATGCTGCTCTGTATAGCGCGGCTGGTGGGTCGTGACGCGTCTCCCTTAAGGAGGGACAGGTATGTCGCAGGATGATCGTAAGGTGCCGGTCCCTTCGTGGACCGATGGAAAGCTGGACGTCGTTGACCTGCCGGCCGGCGTGGACCGCCGCTCGTTTCTGATGCGGAGCGCCGTCGTCGGCGCCGTCTCCGTCATCGCGGGCTGCGCGCCGCCCGAGCAGAAGCCGGCCGCGGAAGCGGCTGCCGCTGCACCGGCCGCCGCACCGGCTCCCGCCGCGCCCGACCTGTCGCCCGACCTCGATGTGGTCAAGAGGGCCAAGGGGCCGGTGATGACGACGATCGACGAGTTCTACAAGGTCGGCCCCGGTCCTTCGAGCTCGCACACGATCGGGCCGATGCGGATCACGTACGACTTCTATCAGCGCTGCTCGAAACTGCCGGCGGACCAGCTCGCGAAGGCCACGGCGCTCAAAGTGCACCTGTTCGGCAGCTTGAGCGCCACAGGCAAAGGGCATGGCACCGAGCGTGCCTCGCTCGCCGGCATCGTCGGCAAGGAGCCCGCGACCGTCGATCCGCTGTTCCTGGACAACCTGCGGGACAAGCCCGATCAGGTCTTCCCCGTCACCCTCGGCTCCGCGAAGTTCAACGCATCGCTCGCAGACATCATCTACGACGCGCCGAAAGGCAACTTCCCGCATCCGAACACGATGACGTGCAAGCTGATGGCTGGGGACACCGTGCTGCTGGAGCAGGAGTACTACTCGGTCGGCGGCGGATTCATCGAATGGAAAGGCTACGAGCCGCCGAAGAAGGGCCAGCCTAAGTATCCGTACGCGACGATGAAGGAGCTGCAAGAGCACGCCGACAAGAACCACTTGTCGATCGCGCAGGTGGCGATGGCCAACGAAGTGGCCGTGTCCGGCAAGAGCGAAGCTGAGATCAACGCGTTCATCGACAAAATCTACGGCGCAATGGTCGGTATCGTCAAAACGGGTCTGTCGATGCCGTCGGCAACGCTACCGGGACCGATCAAGCTGAAGACGAAGGCCGGTGACGTCTACAAGCGAGCGATGGACGACAAGTACGAAAAGCAGCGGGGCGTGGGTGTTGTAGCCGCGTATGCGTTGGCGGGGTCCGAAGAAAACGCGCGCGGACATCTCGTCGTGACGGCACCAACGGGTGGATCTGCCGGCGTGCTGCCGGCCGTCGCGTATGCGGTCGGCGAAGGTGGACGCAAACTGCCGATGGACAAGCTGCGGAGCGGGTTCCTCGCGGCAGCCGCGGTCGGATACCTCTGCAAGCACAACGCCACGCTAGCGGGTGCCGAAGGCGGGTGTCAGGCTGAGATCGGCGTGGCGTCGGCGATGGGCGCGGCGTTCCTTGCCCAAGCACACGACTTTTCACCACAGGTCGTCGCGAACGCTGCGGAATCCTCGCTCGAGCATCACCTGGGCATGACGTGCGATCCGGTCGCCGGATTCGTCCAGGTGCCGTGTATCGAACGATGCGCGTTCGGCGCGGTAAAGTCGTGGACGGGGTTCATGATCGCGAGCAACGAGATTCCCACGAACCGTCGGGTGGACTTCGACACGACCGTGGCGGCGATGGCACTGACGGCCAAGGAGATGAACTCGAAGTACAAGGAAACGTCAGAAGGCGGACTGGCTGTCTCGGTCACGCTCTGCTGACGGCGTCTCATGACCAAGCCCGCTGCTCCGGGCGCGACGACCCGCAGCGCGACCACGGCCCTTGTGGCGTGGCTGATCACGGCGCTGTACTTCTTCTACCAGTACGTGCTGCGATCTGCGCCGGCGGTGATGATGCCGCAGCTCTCCGCGGCGTTCGGTCTGACAACGACCGGCGTCGCGTCGATGCTGGGCATGTTCTACTACGGCTACTCGCCGTTTAGCCTCGTCGCTGGCGCGGCGATCGACGGGTTTGGTCCACGGAAGGTAATCCCGATAGGCGCTGCGGCCGTTGGGCTCGGCGCCCTTCTCTTCGCCACCGGCAACCAGTCCATCGCCAGCGCGGGACGCTTCCTTCAGGGTGCCGGCGGCGCGGTGGCGTTCGTCGGCGCCGTCTACATCATCACGGCGGGCTTCCCACCCTCGCGCGTCGCGACGTTCACCGGCGCGACGCAGATGTTCGGAATGGCCGGCGGCTCGGCGGGACAAATGCTCGTCGCCCCGATCATTACCGCTGGCGTCAGCTGGAGCACCTTCTGGATCGTGATGGGGGTAGCGGGACTCGCGATGGGTGTGCTCCTCGGGCTGCTCATCCCCAGACCACCAGCTTCCGCGGCTCGCAGTGACTGGCTGACTGTCGCCGGTCGCTCACTCGCCGTGGTCCTCCGCAATCCGCAATCGCTGCTGTGCGGTGCGATCGCCGGCCTGGTATTCATTCCGACCACGATTTTCGACATGGTCTGGGGCGTGCGCTACCTGCAGGAGGCGCACGGCTTTCCCTATGGTGAAGCGGTGATGCGATCGTCGATGGTTCCGCTCGGCTGGATCATCGGCTGCCCGCTGCTCGGCCTGATCTCGGATCGCATCGGCCGCAGGAAACCGGTCATTCTTGGCGGCGCGCTCGTGCTGCTCGCCTGCCTCGCGTGGATCCTGTTCGGCCCAGTCGGCGTCCTGCCGCCGTACGTGCTGGGGCTGCTCGCCGGGATCGCGTCGGGCGCCGGTGTGCTTCCCACCACGGTTGCGAAGGAAGCGAACCCACCTGAGATGGGCGGCACGGCCACCGGCGTCGTGAACTTCCTGAACTTCACGTTCAGCGCGCTGCTCGGGCCGGTGTTCGGATGGATTCTGCTCACGGTGAGCGCGGACGCCGAGGGCCGCACGCTCGAACACTACCAGGCGGCGTTCCAGCCGATGTTGTACGGTCTGGCTCTTGCCATCGTACTGACCCTTCTTCTGAAAGAAACCGGTCCGGCTGTGTCGCCGCGCCCTGCTGCGGTGCGATGATCGGTTTCGCAGTCGACGACGAGAGGCACTTATGAGTCACGAAACCGGTACGGGGAAATACGAGCAGCTGCTGGCGCGGTCCAGGCATCTCGAGCCGATCGCCACGGCGGTTGCCCATCCATGCGAGCAATCCGCACTCGAAGGCGCCATGGAAGCGGCCGCCCTCGGGTTGATTACACCCATCCTCGTTGGCCCCGCCAAGAAGATCCAGGAGGTCGCGAAGCAGATCGGCCTGAGTCTCGGCCAGACGCGGATCGTTGATGCGCCGCACAGCCATGCGTCCGCGTCGGCGGCGGTCGCCCTGGTGCGCTCTGGTGAAGCCGAGCTCCTGATGAAAGGCAGCCTGCACACCGACGAACTCCTGGGGGCAGTGGTTGCCAGAGAGACCGGACTCCGCACCGGACGACGGATCAGCCATGTCTTTCTGATGGACGTTCCCACCTATCACAAGGTGCTCGTCGTCACGGACGCGGCCATCAACATCGCCCCCGCGCTCGAAGACAAGGTGGACATCTGCCAGAACGCGATCGATCTGTCGAGGAACCTGGGGATTGAGCGCCCGAAGGTTGCGGTACTCGCGGCGGTCGAGACCGTCAACTCGAAGATGTCGGCCACGATCGATGCGGCGTGCCTCTGCAAGATGGCCGACCGCGGCCAGATCAAGCATGGAATCATCGACGGGCCGCTGGCGTTCGACAACGCGATCAGCAAGGACGCGGCACGCATCAAGGGGATCACGTCGGATGTCGCCGGCGATCCAGACATCCTGCTCGTGCCCGATCTGGAAGCCGGAAACATTCTCGCCAAGCAGCTCAGCTTCCTCGCGAACGCCGATAGCGCGGGGCTGGTGCTGGGCGCTCGCGTTCCGATCATTCTGACGAGCCGCGCAGACAGCGTGCGCGCGCGGATCGCCAGCTGCGCGGTGGCCATGCTCACCGCGCACGCTCGCAGGAGAGCGCAGGCGGCGGCGGTCTAGAAATTCGTGGTCGAGGGCGGGGTATACCGTCGGACGATACGAGTAACCCCGCCCCCACATAGGACACAGTCGCAGTTTTGGGAGACGAGTAACCCCCGCCCCCACATACGAGCGACCCCGCCACACCTAGGACATAGCCGCAGCTGTTGGGAGACGCCATATGGACGATTTCGGACTGGTCCTCAATGCCGGGTCGTCGAGCCTGAAGTTCTGCGTGTACCGTCGCGGCGACGATCCCTGGAGCCTCGAGTGCCAGGGTCAGATCGAAGGCATCGGTACGGCGCCGCGGCTCTCGGCGAAGGATGGCGCGGGCACGCGGATCGTAGACGAGCGCCTCGACGACGGCGTTCGCGATGGACGAGCGGCGATTGATGCACTCGCCGTCTGGCTCCGTTCGCGGTACGCGGGTTCGAACGTCGTCGCGGTCGGCCACCGCGTCGTCCACGGCGGCAGTCGCTTCACGACGCCAACGATTGTGACCCGTGAAGGGCTCGTCGAGCTCAGAACCCTGATTCCGCTGGCGCCGCTCCATCAGCCGCACAATCTGGCGGCTATCGACGCGGTGTCAGACCGGCTGCCCGGCGTCCCCCAGGTGGCGTGTTTCGACACCAGCTTTCATCGCGGAGGGCTTCCGGTCTCGGAGATGGTGCCGCTGCCGGCTCGCATCCGCGGAATGGCAATCAAGCGCTACGGCTTTCACGGACTCTCGTACGAGTACATCGCGTCCGTGCTACCCGACGTGGCTCCGGAGATCGCCGACGGGCGCGTGATCGTCGCGCATCTCGGCAGCGGCGCGAGCCTCTGCGCGATGAAGGCCGGCAAGAGCGTCGATCACACGCTCGGCTTCACCGCGCTCGATGGACTCTGCATGGGCACACGGCCCGGTGCGCTCGATCCCGGTGTCGTGCTGTACCTGTTCCAGGCGCTCGGGCTGTCGGCAGCCGAAGTCGAAAAGATCCTTTACAAGGAGTCCGGGCTCCTCGGCATTTCCGGGGTCAGCAACGACATGCGCGAGCTGCTCAGTAGCAGTAATCCCGCCGCGAACGTCGCCGTTGAATACTTCGTCTACCGCGTCATCAAAGAGATTGGCGCCCTCGCGGCGGTGCTGGGCGGTATCGACGGCATCGTCTTCACAGCAGGCATTGGCGAACGGTCTGCCGAGATCAGAAGACGCGTCCTGAAGGCCTCCTCATGGCTCGGCATCGAACCCGACGACGCGGCGAATGAGGCGAACGCCGCCCGTATCTCACGACCCGGGAGCCGCGTCTCGGCCTGGGTGATTCCAACCAACGAAGAGTTGATGATTGCCCGGCATACCGCGCGATTGCTGGGACTGACCGGGGCGCGATCGAGCGGGCGCCCGCAGCAGGAGCACGTATGACCACGGTGACCGGTACGCAGACCGCCGCGACGCAGCACGCTGCGGATGCCTGGCGGGGATTTCAAACGGGGATCTGGCAGAAGCGGATCGACGTCCGCGACTTCATTCAGCAGAATTACGAGCCGTACGCCGGTGACGAGTCGTTCCTGGCGCCAGCGACTGCACGCACGACAGGCATCTGGGCGACGCTGAACGAGCTGTTCGTCGAAGAGCGTCGCAAGGGCGTGCTCGACGTATCGCAGATTCCCACGTCGATCACGGCCCATGCGCCGGGATACATCGATCGCGAACGCGAAATCATCGTGGGACTCCAGACCGAGGCCCCGCTGAAGCGCGCCATCATGCCCAATGGTGGATTCCGCATGATCGTCGGCGCGCTGAAGACCTACGGCTACACACCGGATCCACACGTCGTCGAAGCCTTCACGAAGTACCGCAAGACGCACAACGCCGCTGTGTTCGACGCCTACACGGCGGACATCCGGCGATGCCGGAGCTCGCATGTGCTGACGGGACTGCCCGACGCGTACGGGCGCGGACGGATCATCGGCGATTACCGGCGCGTGACGCTGTACGGGGTGGACCGGCTGATCGAACGGAAGAACGAGGAAAAGGCCGACCTCGACAGCGAAATGTCCACCGACGAGATCATCCGGGACCGCGAAGAGCTCGCCGAGCAGATCCGCGCGCTCGAAGAGCTCAAGCAGATGGCTGCAAGCTACGGGTTCGATATCTCGCGGCCCGCCTCGAACGCCAAAGAGGCGGTCCAGTGGCTGTACTTCGCGTATCTGGGCGCCGTGAAAGAACAGAACGGTGCGGCCATGTCACTCGGCCGCACGTCGACGTTCCTCGATATCTATTTCCAGCGCGACCTCGCCGCCGGCACACTCACCGAGGAGCAGGCGCAGGAGATCGTCGACGACTTCGTGATCAAACTCCGGATCGTCCGCTTCCTGCGGACGCCGGAGTACGACGAGCTGTTTGCCGGAGATCCCACCTGGGTCACCGAATCACTCGGCGGTATGGGTGACGATGGCCGCTCCCTCGTGACGAAGACCAGCTTCCGGTTTCTCCAGACGCTCTACAACATCGGTCCCGCACCGGAGCCGAACCTGACCATCTGGTACTCGCCGAGAATGCCGGACGGGTTCCGCCGGTTCGCGGCCAAAGTCGCCATAGATACGAGCTCGCTGCAGTTCGAGAGCGACGAGATCATGCGGCGGACGTGGGGCGACGACGGCGCGATCGCATGCTGCGTGTCTCCGATGCTCCTCGGCAAGCAGATGCAATTCTTCGGTGCCCGCGCGAACCTCGCCAAATGCATGCTGTACGCGATCAATGGCGGCCGCGACGAAATGACCGGCAAGCAGATCGGACCCAAGTCTGCGGCCGTGCAGGGCGACTACCTCGATTTCGACGACGTCACCGCGAAGTTCGAAGGGATGATGGACTGGCTGGCCGGCGTCTACGTCAACGCCATGAACGTCATCCACTACATGCACGACAAGTACGCGTACGAGCGTCTCGAGATGGCACTCCACGACTACGCGCCCCTGCGGACGATGGCGTTCGGCATGGCCGGCATGTCCGTGGTGGCCGACAGCCTGTCGGCCATGAAGTACGCGAAGGTTCGGGTGATTCGCGACGCGACCGGACTGGTCACGGGCTACGAAACCGAAGGCGACTTTCCTGTCTTCGGCAACAACGACAACCGGGTCGATCAACTCGCGACCTGGGTGGTCACGACGTTCATGTCGAAGCTCCGGAAGTACCCGACGTACCGCGACGCGCTGCATACGCAATCGGTGTTGACCATTACGTCGAACGTCGTGTACGGCAAGGCGACGGGCGACACGCCTGACGGACGCAAAAAGGGCGAACCGTTCGCGCCAGGTGCGAACCCGATGCACGGCCGCGATACCCACGGCATCCACGCCGCCGCCGCATCGGTCGCGAAGATTCCATACCGGGAGGCCGCTGACGGCATCTCGCTGACCGCGAGCCTCGTGCCGGGGGGCCTGGGCCGGACGATGGAGGATCGCGTCACGAATCTCACGGGCATCCTCGACGCCTTCTTCGGCGTGACCGGGTATCACATGAACGTCAACGTCCTGAACCGGGAAACGCTCCTCGATGCGATGGAGCATCCGGAGAAGTACCCGCAGCTCACCATCCGCGTCTCGGGCTACGCCGTGAACTTCATCCGGCTCACGCGGGAGCAGCAGATGGACGTCATCAATCGCACGTTCCACGGAGCGTGAAAGGTGAATCGACCAATGTCGATTGCAGATTGATGATTGACGAATCGCGGGACGGCCGGGGTGCGGGGGGAGTCACGACCGACCCCGGCCCCACATCTCATAGCCGTTGTGAGGCCGGGGCGCCAATCGTCATTCGTCAATCTGCCATCGTCATTGCAAAGATAAGTGAATGAGCTCCACCCCTCTGGCAGCCAAGAGCCCGTACGAGCACCGAGTGAACCTCGGAGCTGGCGTCGGCGAGTCCGACGGCCGCACCGCGCTCGTCACGGGCGACATGGGCTTCATCCATTCCTTCACCACTGGATCCGCCGTGGACGGTCCCGGTATCCGGGTGGTCGCCTGGACCGCCGGTTGCCAATGGCGGTGCCTCTACTGCCACAACCCCGACACGTGGACGATGACCAACGGCATCCCGGTCACGGTCCGGCAGGCCACCGACGAACTGGCGAAGTACAAGCACGGGTTGGCTGTGATGTCGGGCGGGTTCACGTTGAGCGGCGGAGAGCCGCTGATGCAGGACCGCTTCACGGTGAAGCTGTTGACCGCGGCGCACGGGATGGGCATCCATACGGCGCTCGACACGAACGGGTACTACGGCGCGCGGCTCACTGACGCGGAGCTGGATGCCATCGACCTCGTGCTGCTCGATCTGAAGAACTGGGATCCGGAGCGCCACCGGAAGCTGACGGGGATGGACAACGGGCCCACGCTCGACTTCGCGCGACGGCTGGCCGAACGGCGCAAGCCGGTCTGGGTGCGGTTCGTCCTCGTGCCGGGTCTGTCGGACGACGACGAGACGATCGAAGGGATTGCGGAGTTCTCGGGCTCTCTCGGCAACGTCGAGCGTGTGGACGTCCTGCCGTTCCACCAGATGGGCCGCTTCAAGTGGGCCGAGCTCGGACTGACCTACACCCTCGACGGCACCCAGCCGCCCACGCAGGCGTCCGTCGATCGCGCCTGTACGGCCTTCCGGGCACACGGGCTCACGGCGTACTGAGACCGGCCGTCATCCACCGAGCGCGATGGTGATGCCGACGAGCGCCGCTCCCAGCACGGCCATCCCGAGTGCGGTCAGCCAGGGGTTCAGCCCGCTGTGCCTGGCGAGTGAGAAGCCGCCGATGCACAGCATCCCCAC
>JBKPMA010000609.1:0-4112 GCA_046731935.1 Acidobacteriota bacterium | reverse complement strand
AGATTGTCGAGGGTATCGGGGCTAGGGGCCATCGTTGGTCACATACTGTATGAAACACAGTATACGACGCACAGCAACGACGTCAAGCGGTGGGCCTTCGGGGTCGGGCCTCGAGGGTCGGGCCTCAAGGGTCGGCCGCGCCAATAAGGGTGCCTCTGAGCAGTATTGAGCAGCTGCGGCCCCACGGCCCGACCCCAAAGGCCCAACCCCGAAGGCCCGACCCCGAGTTCTAGGCGAACTCGATCCGGAGATCGTCGGCGACACCGCCCAGGATGTGATACCCGCAGTTGGTTTCCTGCAGGATCGATCCCGGCACGAGCTCGTTGACCGGACCATGCGCCACGAGCCGCGCGATGAATCGCTGCCACGTGACGCCCCCCTGATAGCCATCCAGCCAGAAGCTGCGGTCGCGGGCGCCGAGGATTTCGCGCGGGCCGATCGAAGCCGCCTTCGGCGGAACCCACGACCAGTCCCCCGTAAACGTATGCAGCGCGTTCTGCATGATGGTCATCGGGTTGAGCTCGACGATGCGACCGTGGGCCTGTTTGTAGGCGGCGAGGTCACCGGCAAACTCGAGCCCGAGATGCGACTCCCAGAACGCGATGTGGCCGCACCAGCCGATCCCGCCGTAGCAGCAGTCGGCTCCACCGGCGTCTTCGATCAGCTTCCAGTAGTCGTTGATATTCCGATCGGTGGGGAAGTGAATGTTGCTGTCGAGCGGCCGCAGGTCCGAATCGATCTGCGCAAAGAACGACTGCCGCATCGACGTGGCGAACGAGCCTTCCCAATCCGCAGGCGCCGTGCGCCCCTGATCGTCCGCGTACTCGTCCATGTTGAACGTCACCAGATGCCGGCAGCTGATGCGCAAGCGGTTGATCATCTCGACCGCGATCCGGTACTGCGGCACAGGACCGACCGGCAGGATGAGGACGCAGCGCCGGCCCTCTTCGGCGGCTCGCTGAATCCGCGTGACGATGTCGATCGCGAAACGGCTGTAAAAGCCAATGGGCTCGTCGATGACCTCGATCCGGAACGCGGGATTGCGGTGACGAGTGATATCGGCGCGGCGAATGGCCCGCACGCGCGCGCACTCGGCGGCATCACGGAAGGCGATGAAGGACGACAGGGAATAGCTGAACATTGATCCACTCAATTCGACAGTCGGAACCCGCATTCCAATTTCGAATTTCGGATTGCGGATTGCGGATTGCGAAATTCGAGCACGGAAAAAGATCGCGGAGCCGCTCGCGCGAGCCGAGTCTACGCTGAAATGACTCGGACCGTCGCCGATCCGAGCGCCGCCGTCAGCAGGTCATGAGCCGGAAAACCGTGCCCCCGGTGCATGGCAAAGCCTTCGGCGTATTCGACTGAGGGATCGGCGGCATCGCGCGCCCGATCGCGCCCCATCCGTCGCATCCACAGCAGGTACTCGTCTTCCCCGTGCTGTGCGCGAAGCCACTCGCGCTGCGACGCATGCGCCGCGAGCATCCGCTCCTTCGTCTCGATGACTGGCGAGATATCCACCACGAACGGCATGGACACTCGCCGTCCGGCATGGTCCACGAGGTCGAGGGGATCGGCCGTCAGAATGACGGGGACCCGCGCCGTTGGCCGTCGCGCGGCGGCGACCGAGGTCTTCCGGCCAGGCACTGCAGGCGTGGCCCGCCAGTTTGGCATCGGCGCGGCGAACGCCGCTTCGCGAGCGATGCGCGCGGTCTCTTCGTGATCGGCCATGTAGTCCACCGGAGCGTGCGTGATGAGCAGGTCCGGCTTCACCTCCCGGATGAGCCCAGAGACCCGCCGCTTGGACGCCTCGTCGTAGGTGATCGTCAGATCCGGAAACTCGAGACAGCTGTAGCCGGCGTTGATGATCGCTGCGGATCCCGCCGCTTCGCGCCGGCGGATTCGAGAGATCACCGCGCGCGATTTCGTGCTCGATCCCATGTCGCCCGCGGTCATCGTGGCCATGTGCACGCGCCACCCCGCAGTCGACAGCAGCGCGAGCGTCCCCGCACACGTAATCTCGATGTCGTCAGGATGGGCCATCACGGCCAGGACGGTAGGCATCGAACCGGCGCCGGCTACTTCAGCGAGGCGAGCTTGACCGGCCGCCCCTTCGCCGCCGACAGGTCCGCGGCGTAGACGACACGATGGGTGGCGAGCGCGGTGGTGAAGTCGGTCAGCGGCATTGTCCTGTTCGCGCGCGTCGCGTCCACGAACGCCTGGAATTGAGGTTGGTACGGATGATCCTTGACGTCGCCGGAATCGACCGGAGGCACGGCGAGATGACTCCACTCCGACTTCACCAGGCCTTTGAGCTTTGCGGAGTAGAACTTCGTGTCGAGCAGACTGCCTTCACTGCCGACCAGGTGCGTGTGGAAGTAGTACGGCTGCAGACAGTCGATGACCGACGCGACCTTGCCGATGCGGCCGTCCTCGAAGCGGACGAGGGTCACCGATGTCGTGTCGTACTGATAGGGCTTGAATGTCTTGCTGGCAGACTTGGTCGAGTAGCTCGTCACCTCGGCAACCGGCGCATCCATCAGGAGCAGCAACAGATCGAGGGCATGGCAGCCAGCCGTCAAGAGACTGGAGCCGCCGAAGTTCTTTTTGACATTCCAGACGAACTGGCCGTACCAGGGTCCGATGCCGTGGAAGTAGTCCACTTCCGCGTGATGAAGCCTGCCGAGCAGTCCCTGATCGACCAGTGACTTCACCAGCGTGAACTGCGCGCTGTACCGCAGCTCGAAGCAGACCATCGCGTGGACCCCGGCCCTGGCGATGGCGGCGCCGACGGCCTTGGCATCCTTCCACGTCAATGCGATGGGCTTCTCGATGACGAGATGTTTGCCCGCTCTCGCGGCGGCAATCGCCTGCTCGGCATGCAGCGGGTGCGGTGTGCAGATATCGATGACGTCGATGTCCGGATCTGCAAGGAGATCCGCCAGCTTCGTGTATGACTTGAGCGGCAGCCCGTACTGCGCTTGGAGGGCAGCAGAGTCGTGCCGGCGCCGCGAGCAGACCGCGGTCACTCGCGCGCCGGTCACGTGTTTGAACGTCTCGATATGGGCGCCAGCCACCCAGCCGAGCCCGACAATGCCGATGCGCAGCTCACTCATGTGACCGGCATTCTACGTCAGGCCGCCCTCCCGGCTTTCACCCCGCCGCGGCTCTCTCCTGCGCACGTTGCGGCCGAAGACTGGGTCGCGCGTACTACTGGGTGTTCTCGACCTTCGAGACTTCTGCCCAATAGAAACCGCGCAGGTCGCCATTCGTGTAGTCGTTCGCGCGGTCGTGCGGGTAGTTCGCCTTCAGCAGCGCATCGACGTCGGGCGGACGGAACTTCGCCGGGCCATGGCACATGGCGCACGTGTCTCCGGCGGCAATCGGATGGAGCACGCCGACCTTGTCACCGAGATCGACCACATACGTCGGCACGTCGTCGAATCGCTTGCCCGCCGCCGCGGCGACGAGTGCCGCAGCCCACGGACGCGGCGCATTGGCTGGATTTCGCAGCCGATCGCTCGTCTGACCGATCGTGATCCCTTGACGCTCGGCGATGTCGACCTGCAGGAAGTACATCTCGCGGCGGTAGACGTCCATGGCGGCGAGTGTGCCCTTGGTCGCGAGCAGGTCCATGAGCTTGTTCTGAACGCTCGCCGTCAGCAGCCTGATGCCCGACTCGGCGCGTTTCACGACCGGCTGAAGCTCTGTCGGCGTTTTGTCGATCGCCCAGGTCTGATTCGCGGCTGTCGTTGGTGCTGGCTGCGTCTGCGCAGAGAGTGGAGCGCTGAGGACGAGCACTGCGACAAGCAGCACGCCGGATACGGATATGACGCGGAAAGGAAGAGGCATGAACACCCCACTGTCGCGACGCGTCACGGCGGGGAGTACCAGTCGGTCTTAGACAGCCCGCCCGGTGAGCGGTCGCCCACAGAACCAGAAGCAAGCAAAAGGCTGACCTCCCGAACTGTCGGTCTGGCGGCAGAAACGCTGCCGTGTTGCGAGCAGAATGCCGGACGGCCGCGAAAGATTCCTCAGCCGGTCGTGGAATCGCGCGGCAGGCGACTAGCGGGGCGTCGGTTGTGGGGGCAGCAGTCTCAAGCCGAGCA
>JBKPMA010000608.1:0-3279 GCA_046731935.1 Acidobacteriota bacterium | reverse complement strand
GCGGGCAATTGAGCCTGCCGCCAATCAAGGAGATAGCCCGTGCGCTGCATGGTGATCGTCAAGGCATCGAAAGAGACCGAAGCGGGAGTGCTGCCAAGCGAACAGCTCCTCGCCGAGATGGGCAAATACAACGAAGAACTGGTGAAGGCGGGCATCATGCAGGCCGGCGAGGGGTTGCATCCCAGTGTCAAAGGCAAGCGCGTGCGGTTCTCGGGCGACCGGCGCACCGTGGTCGACGGACCGTTTTCCGAGACGAAGGAGCTTATCGCCGGCTACTGGTTGTGGAAGGTGAAGTCCATCGACGAGGCGGTCGAGTGGGTGAAGAAATGTCCGAACCCGACCGGTGAGGAGTCAGAGATCGAGATCCGGCCGATCTTCGAAGCGGAAGACTTCGGACCTGCGTTGACGCCAGAACTCAGGGAACAGGACGAGCGGCTGCGCGCTCAGATGAGCAAGTCGTAGCCCTCTGGCCGGAGTACATCGGAGGACGAAGCGAATGACCCCGGCCCCACATCACCTGAGTTGATGTAGAGGCGGGGTCATTCTTCCCGTCGACCAATGCACCCCGCCTTCAGCTCACCGACCCCGGCCCCATACAGGCAGCGTACTGATGTGGAGGCGGGGTCATCCTTCCCGTCGACCAATGCACCCCGCCTTCAGCTCACCGGCGACGCCACGCGTCCAGACTCCACGGCCCCGGTCCGGCAGCGGAGATATACAACCAGATGAAGCAATAAAGGACGGGAGGGACGCCGCCGTTCACGGTCGGCCAGAAGCCTCGCGGAAAGTGCGCCTGGAAGTACGCGACTGCCATTTCTCCGGAAAGCAGAAAAGCGACCGGCCGCGTCAAGAGACCCAGGAAGAGGAGTGCGCCGCCAAAAACCTCGAGCGCACCAGCGAACCAGATCTGCGTTGGGAACACGGCCGTCGCGCCGTTGGGTAGCAGCGCCACGGGGAACGCAAACAGCTTCGACGTGCCATGGAGAATGAACATGAAGGCGGTCATGATCCGCAGCACGCTCAGGAGCTGCGGCGCGAATGACGACCACGTCCCAAGCACGCCTCGCGGAGACGAGTTCGCCATCATGTTCCTCTCCGTCCGGCCGGTGGTTACGCGAGCAGCGCGCGCACGACCGTCCCGTGTACGTCCGTCAGTCGAAACCTGCGGCCCTGGTAGAGATAAGTGAGCCGCTCGTGGTCCACACCGAGCATATGCAAGAGAGTCGCCTGAAAGTCGTGGACATGCACGCCGCCGTCTGTGACGTTGTAGCTGAAGTCGTCCGTTGACCCGTGCACGAGTCCGGGCTTCACCCCGCCTCCGGCCATCCAGGTTGTGAAACAGCGCGGGTGATGATCGCGGCCGTAATTGGTGGCGGTCAGCTTGCCTTGTGAGTAGCTGGTCCGTCCGAATTCGCCGCCCCACACGACCAGCGTGTCGTCGAGCAATCCTCGCTGCTTGAGATCCGTGACGAGTGCGGCGCTTGCCTGATCCGTCTCACGGCACTGCCTCTCGATGTCACGCGGCAGATTGTCGTGCTGGTCCCAGCCCTGATGATAGAGCTGGATGAACTTGACGCCTTTCTCCGCGAGCCGGCGCGCGAGCAGGCAATTGGACGCGAACGTACCTGGCGTCCGCGAGTCCTTGCCATACAGCTCGAACGTCGCCTCGCTCTCATTCGACACGTCCATCACACCGGGAACACTTGCTTGCATCCGGTACGACATTTCGTACTGCGCGATTCTCGCGTCCACCTCGGTGTCGCCCAGCCGCTCCGCCGCAAGGGCCTGCAGCTCCCGCAGCCGATCGAGCATGAGGCGCCTGCCTTCACGCGTGACACCATCGGGATTTGCGAGATACAGCACGGCGTCTTTACCGCTGCGGAACTGAACGCCTTGATACTCCGCGGGAAGGAAGCCGCTGCCCCAGAGCCGCGTGTACAACGGCTGATCCACCTTGCCCGGTGTAATCAGCACCACGAAGGCGGGCAGATCCTCGTTGTCGCTCCCGAGGCCGTAGTGCACCCACGCGCCGATGCTCGGGCGTCCTGCAATCTGAGATCCGGTCTGAAAGAACGTGATGGCCGGATCGTGGTTGATCGCTTCCGTATACATCGATCGCACGACGCAGAGATCGTCGACGATGGCAGCGGTGTGAGGCAGGAGGTCGGAGACCCAGGTGCCTGCGCGTCCGTGCTGATGGAAACCAAACTGCGATCCGGCGAGCGGAAGTGACGACTGATTGCCCGACATGCCGGTGAGACGCTGGCCCTGGCGCACCGAATCGGGTAGTTGCTCGCCGTTCCGCTGGTTGAGAACCGGCTTGTAGTCGAACGTCTCCATCTGTGATGGCCCGCCGGCCATGAACAGATAGATCACGCGCTTCACGGTGGCCGGGTGGTGCAGTTGTCCGTTGAGGACACCGCGATCCGCGGCTTGCACCGCGTCTGCAATCGCCGCGTCAGGGCGGACGAGTCCAGCGAGTGCCATCCCACCAAGCCCGAGACCGACCCGGTTGAGCAGCTCACGGCGTGAGAGACCTGCAACCGGCAGGGCACCGGCGCAGTGACGGCAGTTCATGGCCTTCTCCACACGGCTCATCGCTCCATGACGAATTCGTCGAAGTTCATGATGGCGCTCACGACCGTCGTCATTGCGGCATAGTCGGCCGCCGGCAGCAGCGGATCGGGCACAGACTCCCCGATCCTCACGACGCTGCGTGCCGCATGCGGACTGGCCGCGAACAGATCGCGCTGTTCGATGAACAGCCGCGCGAGGATGGCCGCTTCTTCCGCGTCTGGAACGCGGCCGATCAGCGTCCGGAACGCGTCGCGGTTTCGGGCGGATGGATTGTTCGGAAACGTGCGCAGCAGGCGGCCAGCCAGGGCGCGCGATGCTTCGACGAACTGTGGATCGTTCAGCAGGACCAGCGCCTGAAGAGGCGTGTTCGTCACCTCGCGCTTGGCGGTGCAGACCTCGCGCGACATCGCGTCGAACGTGAGCATCGACGGCGGCGGAGACGTGCGGCGCCAGAACGTGTACAGGCTGCGGCGGTACAGCTTGTCGCCATGGTCCTGAACGTAGGTCTTGCCGGTGCCGGACTGTTCCCACAATCCGGCCGGTTGGTACGGTTTGACGCTCGGGCCGCCAACCGTCCTCGTGAGCAGCCCGCTTGCGGCGAGCGCGCTGTCGCGGATTTCTTCAGCGGACATCCTCGTCGTGGGTCCGCGACTCAGCAGACGATTCTCCGGATCCTTCGTGAGCTGTTCCGGAGTCGTGTGC
>JBKPMA010000607.1:0-8278 GCA_046731935.1 Acidobacteriota bacterium | reverse complement strand
CTGCGGTCTCCCCGTCTGCGGTCTTCGGTCTACGGTCTACGGCGAAGACTGGACACTGAAGACCGAAGACTGAAGACTGAAGACTCCAAGACTGCAGACCGACGACTGCAGACCGACGTCCCTCACGCCTTGATCAACTCGGCAAACTTCGCCAGATCGATATTGCCCCCAGACACGATGGCGACGATGGGGCCGCGTCCTGCGTGGCCGGAGAGGGCGGCGGCAACGCTCAGCGCTCCTGCGCCTTCTGAGATGATCCGCGACTTCTCGGCCATCAGGCGCATCGCCTGTTTCGTCTGATCGAGCGTCACGACAAACGAGCCGTCCACGATGTGCCGCATGCGCTCCCACATCCGCGGAAACATGCTCTGACCGCCGGCGCCATCCACGAAGGACGCCTGCCACTCGGGAAACGTCTGCGGCGAGCCGGCGGCAAACGATCGCGCCGCGGGCGACGCGGTCTCGGGCTCCGCGCCCCAGATCTTCACGCCGGGTCGCAGCGCCTTGATGGCGCTGGCAAGGCCGACGATCAGTCCGCCGCCGCCGATGCCGCCAATCACGGCGGTCACGTCGGGCGCGTCCTCGAGGATCTCCAGCCCCATCGTCGCGTGGCCCGCGATGAAGTCGTGATCGTCGAATGGATGGATGAACGTGGCGTCTATTCCAGGGAAGGCGCGTTCCTCGAGCGCCTTCCAGGCGGCATCGTACGAGACAGGGATCAACCGTGCGCCGAGCGCCTTCATCCGCTCGCGTTTTGCGGCCGGCGCCGTTTCGATCGCGACGACCGTGCAGGGAACGCCGGCCTGCCGCGCCGCGTAGGCGACGCCTTGTCCTGCGTTGCCGGCACTGATGGTCCAGACGCCTCGGGCGCGCGCCGACTCGGGCAGCATCGCGACCGCGTTGGCGGCGCCTCGCAGCTTGTACGAATTGATTGGCTGCAGGTTCTCGAGCTTCAGGCGGATGTCGGGACCGTCAGCACCGAGCTCGAGCCGCACCAGCGGCGTCCGGATGATCGTGCCGGCTATGCGATCGCGCGCCTGGCGGATGTCGTCGAGCGCGATGGGATGGACAGGTGCGAGCGGCCGCTGGACCACGCGCCGCAGCGTAGCACAAGCGGCGGTGACCAGCGGCCCGGCCGCGATCTGCGCTATTTCCCGAGCGAGGTCTGCAGCATCTTCGCGTGTTCGAGATGCGCAACGAACGCCGGTCTGACCTTGACGAGCAAGCCCTTGAGGTCGCTGTTCTGCGCGTTGGGGATCAGCGTCTTGTCCAGCGCGTCGAGCACCTGCTGGTGGTAGTCCACTTCGTGGTTCACGTAGGCGCGATCGAAGTCCTTGCCCTTCAGCTCGGACAAATGCTTGACGTTGTCGGCGCCGCCGGATTTGAGGCTCTGCGCAGTCGGGTTGTCTTGGGGCGTGACGCCGAGTTTGGTCACGAGATCGGTCGCCTGCTTGTTCACGCCCGTGTGGTCGGTGACCATCTGCTTGCCGAACGCCTTGACCTTGGCGTCGGATGCATTCGTCTCCGCGAGCTTGCCCGCGTCGATATCCACCTGGTTAGCGGTGACCACGATCGCCGCGATCTGTGCGTCGTTCACGGTTTGTGCCGCAAGTGCCGCCGGCAGGGCCAGCAGCCCGGCCGAAATGAGTGCGCACGTCGAGATCCGTTTCATCATCCATTCCTCCTGTCGAGGTCGCGCACGCGATGGTGCTCGCCCTCAACTGATTCGAGGTCGTGGCTCCCGAAACGTTGCAGAGCTCTGCCGCTCATTTCACCCGCAGCGTCGCCTTCATGCCCGGGTGCAGCGTGCAGACGTATTCGTACGTGCCCGGCCGCGCGGGACGCCACTGCCACGTCGCATCCGGAGCGAGATCGCCGGAGTGAAACCGTCCGGTAGACGACTCGATGTTGTGCGGAAACGGATCTGCGTTCAGCCACACCACGGGCTCGCCCGTTGAAACCGTCAGATCATCCGGGTGAAACCGGGTGCCGTCGATCACCACCCGAACGGCGTGAGAGACATCAGCCGAAGTGTCCGTCGGCGTCAGGTCCGCGGCTGTCAGGGATCCTGCCTTGCGGATGAACGCCACCGTGGCCCAGGTCTCCTGCTCGCTGAGTGTGTGTTGGAACGCAGGCATGCCAGTCCAACTGACGCCGTGCCTCACGATCGAGTGCAAGGCACCGTCGCTGAAGCGCTGGATGGCCGAAGCCGTGAGATCGGGCACGGGCGGATACGTGTGCTTGCCGATCGGTGTGGCACCGCGAGCATCCGTCCCATGGCAGACGGCACAATGCGAGTCGAAGAGGGTGTGTCCCTGTCGCCACGCGTCAGTGTCGTTTTTCAATGGATTCACCGCGGCGGCCTGTTCCGCGGGAATCGACATACGCACGAGATTCCTGGCGATGACCGTTTCGACCCGGCCGGGCGTTCGATCCGCGGAGAGACCGACCTGACGGACGAAGTAGGCTGCGCCCATCGCGACTATCACCAGGCCGCCCAACAGAACGACACCGATCCGGAACATCGTCCGCATTCTCGTGGTGGTCCTGCGCCGTGAAGAGCAGGCTCTTGCCGATGAGAGTGCGCGAACGAGGAAAAGGTGACAGCGGGAGGAGCCGGGCCGCGTCGCTCAGAACAGGCGCAATTGGCCGTTGGGCTTCGTCTCGCGGGGCGAACGCCGGATTGGGCGGGGTGCATTGTCGGACGACGCGAATGAGCCCGCCCCCACAGGCACGGGATCATCGAAGACCGTGCGTCCGCCGAGCTCGCGCGAAAGCCTCCGCTCTCTCGCGATCGTCGCGGCGACGTCCGCGTCCGGGCTCCGGCCGTGCTCGATCGCGCGGGTGAACGCGTCGAGACGCGCCATGCCATCCAGTTTGTCTGAATGTCCCAGGTGGGCGGCGTCGAGCGCGCGGCGCAGCACCGCAATCGACTCGTCGTACACCTTCAGCGGGACCGGGAACGGGTGGCCGTCCTTGCCGCCGTGCGCGAACGAGAAGCGCGCCGGATCCTCGAAGCGCGTCGGCACGCCGTGGACGACTTCTGCGATGAGCGACAGCGACTGCAGCGTGCGCGGCCCGAGCTGCTCGACCAGCAGGAACGACGCGAAGTCGCGCAGGTCGCGTTCGTGCGCCAGCGCGAGCACCGCCCCGAGGCGCCTGCTGTTGACATCGTCCGGCCGCACGTCATGATGCGCGGGCATCACGAGGTGCCGTGTATCGCGCAGGATCGTGTCCGGATCCTCGCGCGTGATCGCGAGCAGTGCGTCCTGCGCGGGTCTCGCGCGACTGTCCACCAGATTCCTGATGATGCCTGCCGGCTGCCCGACGATGGCGGTGTGCGGGTTTGCGGTGAAATCGTGGACGGCCGCGGAGTGCCAGTGGTAGCGCCGCGCGAGCCGGCTCGACTCGTTCATCCCCTGCTGGACGACGACCCACTCCTCGTCTGGCGTGACCACGAAGGCATGAAGATAGATCTGGAAGCCATCGTCGATGGCGTTGTTGTCGATGCGCGCGGTCAGGCGGCTCGTGCGAACGAGCGCGTCGCCGTTCAGCTGCAGGCGATCGGCCACGGCACGCAGCTCGTCTGGCGTGTTGCGCGACTGGCGTCCACGGCCCCCGCACACGTAAAGGCCGAGCTCGTGTGCTCTGGGATTGAGACCGCGCTTGAGGGCGCTCATCACGGACGTGGTGATCCCGGACGAGTGCCAGTCCATGCCCATCACCGATCCGAGCGCCTGGAACCAGAATGGATCGCTCAGCCGCGAGAGAAATGCCGATCGGCCGTAGTGGACGAGGACGCTTTCAGTGATCGCGGTGCCGAGCAGCTCCATGCGCGACGCAAGCCAGTGAGGCACGCGTCCGCCGTGGAGTGGCAGGTCGGCCATACCAGAGCGCTTCACGGATCTATTGTGCCCCGGTCCGGTAAACGGGGTCGGGATGAATTTGCGTTTCTGCGATCGAATTGGTTCGGGAGCGTTTCGGTTCTGCCGATCACTCCGGCGACATTTTCACTTCCTGGGCGCGGGATTTGGCAACACGCGCGATCAGCTTCTCGGGGACCGGATCCGAGAACTCGAATCGGATCGTCGCCTTCTGGACCTTGTACGGCGCGAGCTCGTGGCCGAGCGCGTCACACACTCGCCGTGTCGCCGGATACAGCGAGTAGTGCTGCTTCCACGCCGCGAAGTAGACGAATGGCTTGCCGCCGAGTTTGTAGACAGGCATGCCGTATGAGATGAGTTCCTCGGCCTTCGGGACCGCCTTGCGGATGGTCTGCCGCACGCGCGCGAGCGTCGCGCGCACCGCCTGCGGCTGTGCCGCGATGTACTCATCGACGGTGGACACGTTGCTTCTCGCCATGGTGAGTGCCTCGCCGGCTGGCCCCAGCGGACCGGCGGCGCGATATGATCCCACACTTCCAGAGCGCTGCAGTGCCAGACATTCCTCCACCATTCGACGATCATCGAGACGCCCATTGGCGCCGGGAAGGCGCGCGGCAGATAGAGACGGCATTCGAGGCGGAGCGCTTCATCGAAGATGTCGGTTTCGCATCCTGCCTGACCGACAGCCGCCGTCCGGGCCCCTCGCTCTATGTCGCCGTGTGCGGCCGCCGCGATGCGGTGATGCCGCGAAACGTCCAGAAGGATCCCGAGGCCTCGCTCACGTGGACGCTCAAAGACGAGATCATGGGCCGCGGCAAGGTGTACTACGCCAAACTGGCCCGCGGCCGGAGCATGTTTCTGGCTCCGCGGCTCGTGCCGTACTTCAACGCCGTGTGGGGTGTGCGGAAGGCCGAGGAAGCTCGACGTCTCACCCGGGACGCTCGCGCGGTGCTGCGGGTCCTTCGCGGAGAATGGGAAATGGCGACCGCGGACCTGCGCGAGGAATCCGGCGTGAAGGAGCGTAAGGCGTTCACGGCCGCGATGGACGAACTGCAGGCGGCCATGATCGTCATCCCGAGCGCCGCCTATTACCTGCCCAAGTTCACGTACGTCTGGACGCTGGGGGTCGCGCGCTTCCCGCGTCAGCTGAGGACGCGCATCCGGCGCGACGTCGCCGTGCGCGAGATCGCGCGATCGTTTCTGACCGGTGCCGGCATCACGCTACCCGGCGAGCTTGCGCGCGTGACCGGGCTGTCGCGGCCCGAGGCCGGCCTGGGCAATCGGGCCCTGGTCGCCGAAGGCTTTGCCGTGTCACCCGCGAGAGGCGTCTACAGGATTGCGGATTTCGGCTTTCGGATTGCGGAATGCGGAATTGGAATTCGGAATTGGAATGCCGAATCCGAAACGCGCCATCCGTCGACCGACGACTGAAGAAACTGCCGATCAGGACACCTGACCGAGACTGAAAAACCTGCAGATCGGGAGGCCTCTGGCAGTTTCGGCCAGGATCGCGCCTGAAAAAACTGCAGACCGGGTGGGTCGTGGCAATTTGTGCCACGAGCGCAGGCGCAGAATGTGCCAGCACCTCCGCGGACCGTCATTCCTCCGTGGACAATTCCTTGTACATGAACGTCGCCGGCTCGAGCACCGGCGTGAGCGATCCGCGCGCGTAGCGCGGAATCACGCCGACGGTGACATACCCGAGCGAGCGGTAGAGCACCTCGGCGTGACCACCCGTCCACGTATCCAGAGTGAGGAGCGTCTTCCCTTCGGATCGCGCCAGCGGCTCCACTGCCACCATCAGCGCGCGCGCGATCCCCTGACGCCGCGCGTCCGGATGCACGAGCAGCTTCAGGACGTCCGCGCGATGCCGTTGATTGGGAGGCGCGGCGTGATCGATCTGCACGGTCCCCACGATGCGGCCCCCGGCGCGTGCGAGGAGCACCTGGCGCGTGCCGGCGCGCACGCCGGGCAGCACGCTGCCGACCCAGAACGCCCGAGCCTCCTCGAGCGAAAACGGGACGACAAAGCTGACGCCGGCCCCGTCGTACACCACCGCACGCAGGAGCTCGGCGAGCATCTCGACATCTCGGGCCAGCGCCGCATCGTCTGACGGCGCCGGAGTCCACACGTCGATCGAAAACGCCCTTGCATCTGCGGGCAGCCGAGGGGCGTCGCTCATGGCCGGACCATCGCGATGAGATAGCGTGCTCCACGTTTGCCGGTGCTCTGGAAGCGCGTCGGACCGGTCAGCACGTAGCGCAGACAATCGCCGGTCCGGAGCCGGAACGTCACACCGTCGACCACGAGCGTCAGTGCGCCGTCCAGCATCCACAAGTGATGTTCGAGCCCGGCGATCGGTGCCGTCGGAAAAGAGACAATCGCTCCGGCGGGTAAGTGCACTTCGACCAGCTCACCACGCAATCCCGGGGCGGGCGGGGAGACGATGCGGCGGCGATAGCGGCTCTCGGGGTCCGTCCACGTCGCTTGTTGCGCCGAGGGGACCAGATTCGGAGGCTGCGTCTCCGCCTCGGCCATCAACCGAGACAGCGTCCAGCCGTACACGGTGCAGAGAGTGCCCAGCATCGCGGCGGTCGGACTCAGCTCCGAGCGCTCCAGCCGCGACAGGGTCGCGCGGCTGATCCCTGTGCGCTCGGCCAACGCATCGAGGGACCAGCCGTGTTCGGCGCGGAGGGTCGCCAGCTGCTGCGCGATGCGTCGCTCGATATCCAGATCAATCGCGGACGAAGAAGCGGAGGGGGACATCTCTGAAGCGAGAGGATATCCCAAAATAGAGAGGCACGCCAACACGCCAGCCGCTTGCCGGCGCGGGGGCATGCCTCCCGGCCGACTACTTCTGCGTCTTTTTCCGCAGTTCCTCGACCTGATTCGCGAGCTGGCTTACCTGCGACGCCAGTCCGGCGACGGCTTGAATGAGCTGCTCGAGGCGCGGATCCGGAATGGGCAGCTTGCCGGGATCGAAGATGGGCTCGCTCTCGAGCTTCTCGTTCTTGAGCTCCTTGATTTCGGGCTTCTCGAACTTTTCGCGCTTCTCGAGTTTCTCGTGCTTCTCGCCCTTGATTTCTTTGATCTCGCTCTTGTCGAGTTTCTCGGGCTTGATTTCCTTGATGAAGTCTTTGGCCTGCTCCGGGAAGTCCTTGTCGAAGAAATCCTTCAGCGGCGTCTTTCCGGCCTCGAACGGATTCTTCGTGTTGATCGCGCCGAGAATCGCAGCGAGATCGCGCACGCGCAGCTCCGTCAGCGGCGTATCGGGCTTGAGCTTGACCTCCGGACGATCCTCTTTCGATACGAATGGTTCCTTGGATTCTGATTTGTCAGCCATGACTCTTCGTCCTTTCTCACAACACGCGTCGTCTTCGTCGTCGTCCTCGAGTTCGGATTCGTGAGGGCGCTACACCGCTGCGAGCGCGGCCGACGATGCCGGCACGCCCGCGTGCAGCAGATCGGCCAGGGCAGTGCTGATCGGCTGACCCGTGTGCTGCTCGTAGTAAAGAAAACCTGGAGAGGGATTGACCTCGAAGCACACGTACTCGCCTTCGGGCGTGAGCTTCAGATCGATGCCCGCAAACAGCAGTCCGAGCGCTCGTGCGGCATCGACGCACGCGGCAGCCATCGCGGGAGGCAGATCGATTGGCGTCATGTGCGTCTCACCGCCTTCGCGGCGCGCGTATCGATAGTCGACCGCCGTCGATCGCACCCGTGTGGCGAACCATCGGTCCCCGACGGTGTGCACACGCACGTCGTCTCCGGGAATGAACGCCTGGAACTGCGCAGGACCGTGCTGCAGGAAGTGGAGACGAGCGAGCTGATCGGGGCCGAGGCGGCGGACGATCGATCGTACGCCGCTGACCGACTTGTAGATCACCTCACCATGGCACTCGTCGTAGAAGCGGCGGACCGCATCGGGGTCGTTCGTCACCAGCGTCGTCGGCGTCCTGAGGCCGCACCGCTGCAGCAGCAGCGCCTGAAACGGCTTGCTGTGATTCGAGAGACCGCCGCGCAAACGGTTGACGACGGCGCACGGGAGATCCTCGAAAAGCAGACTGAGCCCGGCGTCGTACTCGGCGAACAGCGCCGGAATTACGGGCTCTGCGACGTCTGGTGGCGGCATGCGCCCTTCGCTGCCCAGATAGCGCACGTACACGCCGGTCAGCGATCCAAGCTCCACGCGCCAGTCGCGCGACGCGATGAAGCCTTCAGGAGAGCCGCCTCGCGGCCACTCCCAATGGACGTCGAAGCCGGCAGGGTAGGCACCAAGATCGAGCAGTCGGTACGGATAGCCGCAGGCGTTCAGGCGCGCGCACACCAGCTCGGTGACCGGGTCCGCCAGTCCGCCGCACACGAGAATCATGATCGAGCCTCCGCCAGTGGAC